>CAJWBN010000060.1 GCA_913020735.1 uncultured Acidimicrobiaceae bacterium | reverse complement strand
TGACCATGATGACCATGATGACCATGATGACCATGATGACCATGATGACCATGACCACAGCGGAGCCGATCCTCACTTTTTCGCTGACCCTGTCCAGATGGTCAGGGTCGTCGAGGGTTTAACGGATTTTTTGATTGCTAATGTCAGTGACCTTGATGCAGGGCTGCTGAGAACTAATTCTGATGGTTATGTCGACAGGCTGAAGAAGCTTGATGTCGAAATTCAAGGTCTATTTGAAGCAATACCCCGAAGTGATCGAACCCTTGTCACGAATCACCAAGTATTCAGTTATTTCGCTAAGCAGTATGACTTCGCGGTCGTCGGAACAGTTATTCCGACTTCAAGTACAACTGACAGTGTTAACGCCAAAGACTTAGCGGAACTTGTCCAGGTGATTAAGCGCGAAAAAGTCAAGGCAATCTTTGCCGACGTTTCCGGCAGTGACAGCTTGGTTGAGGCACTTGCGGCTGAGGTAGGTGATATCCAAGTTGTTGACCTTTACTCGGAATCCTTAGGTGAAGCAGATTCTGAAGCAGCCAGCTATATAGACATGGTGAGGACTAACAGCAAGTTGATCGTAGAAGCTCTGAGTGACCATGATGACCATGATGACCATGATGACCATGACCATTGATATCTTGACCTAATAGTGGATTTCGTAACGGACGCTTTCGCGCCAGTCTTTATGCAAAGAGCCCTGCTCGGTGGCGTGCTTGCCGTGGTGGCAACGTCGCTGGTCGGCACATGGGTAGTGCTACGCGGCCTTGCGTTTCTCGGTGATGCTTTGGCGCATGGCATTATTCCGGGAGTCGCCTTGGCGCTTCTTTTTGGTTTCAACCCCTTGGTTGGAGCCTTCGTAGCAGCAGTGGTGATGAGCGGTCTTGTGACTTTTGTGTCCAATAGAACGGTTATGCGAGACGACACCGCAATTGGATTGTTGTTCGTCGGCATGCTGTCTTTAGGCGTGGTGATCGTGTCGAGGGCAGGGTCATTTGCTACCGACGTTACGACGATCCTGTTTGGTGATGCTCTTGGCATTTCGGCTTCTGATGTTAGAAATCAGTTCATCGCTGCGGCATTTGTGGCTATTTGCACCGTGTTGTTGTATCGGCCGTTTATTGCTTTGACTTTCAACGAAGTCAAAGCCCAAACCCTCGGGATGCGACCGAAGTGGGCTCAAGCTGCACTTATGACTTTGCTTGCAATCAGTATCGTCGTCAGTTTCCAAACTATCGGCACCCTTCTCGTCTTTGGGCTGATCGTCGCTCCTCCGGCTACAGCCGCTCTTCTCGTGAGTCGAGTAGCAATGATTATGGTGGTCTCTATGTTCTTGGGAGCTCTAGCGGTATTTGTGGGTCTTCTGGTTAGTTTTCATTACGGGACAGCAGGCGGCGCAACTATTGCTGGACTCTGCGTATTTCAGTTTTTCTTGGTTCTTGCCGCAACCACTGCAAAAAGTGCCTACAGAACTAGTCGCTAAAGACACTCGTAACTAGTTAAGTACTGACTTCCGGCTTAAGTCGGAGGGACTAGCCGCCGATCTCGTGGTTGCCGCCAATTCCCACGGGTGCGCTCTGACCGTCCGAGCGAGCGCTTGCAACTACCTCTCGGAGCGTGAAGGATGCTTGAAGGTCTTCCTGTGAAGAGTCGGGCCCGAGTTCACCGACACGCACGTACTCGCCGCGATCTGCTGCCAGGCGGAAGTCACGCAAGGCACCTGCTTGTTCGCCAACCAGCCCTCTGGCTCCGAAACCATGGCCTTCATTGGTCTGCCCACCAGTCGTAGCTTGGAAACCCATGCGCTGGAGCAATTTGTCGCTGGCCCGTTCAAGTACCTCGGGGCTTACAGACAGCATCCAGTTTTCTTGCTGACGCTTCCAATTTGGCTGCATTGAGCAGAGCAGAACAATCCGAGGCTCGTCGGTGTGATTGATACCAGTGCTATGCAAAATACGTCCATCAGTGAGGGTAACCGACCCAGCTGGGGCCTCAAGATTGATGGCAGGCGGCAGCTTTCCAACGGGTCGCCGTTCACGCATCGCCTGGGCTAACTCGTTGTGGCTTCCCGGAATAAGCAGAGTTCCACCGTTGCTTTCGTCAACGTCGCTTAGGGCAGTCAGAGTGTTGACAAGTGTCGGCTTCAACGATTCAGCAGAATCAGTTTGATCTTGATGCAAAGCCTGCGGCACGCCTCCCTTAAGGGAGATAGCTGCGATGAGCGATGTGCAAATCCAGCCAGTACCGAGCGCTTCGGTCATAAGCTGTTCTATGAGAGGTCCGCCTTGAACAACCATTGGGTTGTGTTCTATGAGCCCCTCAAAGCAAAGACCCTTGTTGACGCAGCAGTTGATGTTTTGGCCGCTAGGGGTTTTCTGCGCTATGCGAGCTTGCCGTTCGCCTTCGGCCTGTTCGAGAACGCGGGTGCGAATCAGCTCTACCTGGTCCGCGGCTATGGCTTCTTCGAGGATGCAATAACCCCACTCCAGTAGATCCGAACGCAACTGATGGATGTCTTTGGTCGGCGAGGGGAGGGCCGTGTCTTTCCAGTATGGGTGTTTCGAACCAGTGGTGGTGTCGTAGTACGAGCCGGGTTTGAACTCCCAGCTGCCCCACTCGGCGCCGCGTTGAGGTGGCACAAAATAGATTTCAGGGTTGTTTTCAAGAACCGACTTCATCGGTTCGTTCGCCATCAAATCATCGCCATACATACGAGCCTGCGGCTCAGACATCGAATCGATGTGCGCGGGATCGAACTCCATTGGAACTGTGGTCATAGCTCCCCATCTATAGAACGAACAGAACACCCAATGTAGTTGTGGCGGTCGCCTTCCTCAAACGCTGGCTGCAAGGATGGAAGTAGTGATGGAAAGGGCGCAGCGCCCAATGAACCCAAAAACTTAGATCTTCCCGAACTGTTTTCATTTCAGCGCATCCGATGCTGCAGGAGCGGATGTGTAAGGGGTGCCAGTGAATTAATTTATGGATGGTCTAGTTCCAAGGAGGAAGTCAATGGCAGGGATCGTTATACGTTCTGAGGCAATCGAAAAAGCTCATGCGCACCCAGAGATGATCAGGTCGGGGGCCTATTCGCCTGCGGTCAAGGCCGGTCCGTTTCTCTACGTCTCGGGCTGCATAGCAGACGATGTATCCAACGATATGACCGGACAAGCTAGGGAGGAGTTCGGTTTCATCAAGCTAGTGCTAGAAGAAGCCGGCTATGAGATGGCTGATGTCGTGAAACTGCAAGCATTCATAACTGATGCCAACAACTATGCGGCTTATAGTGCGGTTCGCAAAGAGTATTTTGCGCAAGACCCACCAGCGAGTACAGCTGTCATAACAAATTTGTTAATCCCGGATGCCCTCATCGAGATTGACGTTGTCGCTTACAAAGAAGACGCGTAGAACTAGCTATCCGGCTGATTTGAGTCCGTTAGTCGAGCTCGTCGAGTGCGGCTCGGCAGGCTTTGTCTGAATCGGCCTGATTTTCGAATTGCACTTGGTAGGTGAGTGGTTCGTTGTCATCAGGGGGAATAGCGAGGTACGGAGGCTCAAGATCCTTGATCTTTGGTCCGGTTGCTTTGCCTGAGCTTCTTATGTAATCACCGACAAAGCTGATGTTAAGAATCGATGCTGCTTCGGCGTGTGCCTCGGGGTGGTTTGAACACCAGGCTCGGTCGTCCTCGGTGACTAGGTTTCCCGGCGGCGTGGCTATTGAAGTATTGCTGCAGCCGAACACAAATGCTGCCAACCAGCAAAGCGTTACGAGCCGGAGGGTGAGTTGGTGCACTGAAACAACCTAGAACGGAGATGATGAAGATCGAAATAATTGGGTGCTCTAGTCTGCGACCGTTAAGCGATCCATGACTATTATCAAAGTAGTGTCATCGTCAGATCGCCCACAGGAGCTACCGAAAGTCGCTGCTAGTAGCTGGAAGATTCTGATTGCGACATGTTTAACCAACTTTGTGATTGGCCTCGATCTATCCATCACGAATGTTGCTATTCCGAATATCGAGCAAAGTTTTTCGTCTGCTAGTACCGCCGACATCTCATGGTGTCTGACTTTTTATATGTTGACCTACGCCGGTGCTTTGATCGTGAGCGGCCGTTGGGCCGACCGATTTGGACGGGTTCGCGTGCTGAACGGCGGGTTCACCTGTTTGGTGTTCGGATCAGCCTTACTGGCCTTTGCCCCTACGGTCCCTTTGCTAATAGCCGCTCGAGGTCTAATTGGGGTGGGAGCGGCGATGGCGGCACCTGCTTCTCTGGGCATAGCCATAGCCTCTTGGCCACCTGAACGGCGGGCAACGGCGGTAACGATCTGGAGCTCAACTTTGGCTCTATCTTCGGTCGTCGGGCCAATAATTGGTGGCTTTGTAATCGAACTCAGTTCTTGGCGTTGGGCATTCGCTCTTAATATCCCTATTGGTATCGGTGCTCTAATTTGGGGAGCACGAGTCCTACCCGAAAGCGACCGAGACCCTGATGTTCGACGACCTGACCTGCTGGGTTCGGTACTCATCACGGCGGCCACGTCTGCCTTGGCTCTGTTCATTGTGAAGGGAAGCGAGTGGGGATGGTCTTCCCCTCGGGTGCTTGGTTTATTCATGTTCACAGCGTTAGGAACCGGTTGTTTGATCCGCCGTATAAGTCGGCACGCCGACCCCATTCTTCCCAGATCGCTGCTAGCTATACCGTCGTTTCGAGTAGCGATTTGCTCACTGTTTTTGTTCGGGCTTGGTTTCTTTTCGTCAATGTTGATTGTCGTTCTCTACTTAACCGAGCTAGGTGGCTACTCGACCGTTAGAACTGGTCTTGGGATAAGCGTTATGGCAAGCATGGCGTTCACAACCGCTAACTTCTCCGGTCGTTTGGCTGACCGTTTCGGGCACCGCCGGGTCGCTGTTCCTGGAATGTGTTGTTTCATCATCGGATGCTTATGGCTGTATCAAAATGCAGGCGCAAGTCCGAATTTCTTTGTGGATTTGTTTCCGGCATTACTTCTTATGGGTTTGGGCATAGGTTCAGGACCAACGCTTTTGTCAGCTGCAGCTGTGTCCGAAGTTGATCCGAGTAATTTCAGTGTCGCCGGTGCCGTAGCGCAAACGGCTCGCCAGTTATCGGGTGCCATTGGCATTTCTATTGCTGTTGCAATCAGTGGAAGCAACGCAGACGAAAGCTCGTTCAGAGCCACGTTTTTGTATCTGGCGGTAGTCGTTGCAATGGCGACGGTAACTGCCTTAAGGCTTTCTATGGACAGCCAGCCGCGAGGATCATGAGTTTCACATTGAGCCCACACTTCTGTTTCTAGTTACTGGTCGTCGAAGGTCTCTAGGCGAATAGAAGAAGTGACTAAAGTTACTCAAATGAACGGCAACGATTCGAAGGTTCCAGAGATAGCGAGCTTCGACAGTGATGTCAACGCAGCCACCCTGGTAGAGGAACTTGAGTCTGCTGGGTGCGTGATCGTTAAAAATCACATTGATGATCATCGCATGCACCAACTCCACTCAGAACTCCAGCCGTACCTTGATTCGGCGCCGTATGGCCGTACCGAATTTGCTGGAAGAACTTCTAGGCGACGTAACGGATTACTTACCAAATCTGAGACTTGTCGGGACTTAGCCATTGACCCGCTAGTGCTGGCTATTTGTGATGGGATTCTTGGCCCTAACTGTGTGAACTATCGACTGCACGTCACAATGCTCGTCGAGTTGATGCCCGGCGAGGTTCGCCAAGAAATACATCGAGATGGCGAGATATATCCGATACAACATCCGGCACCGCCGATGACGCTCTCCGCGTTCTGGGCCTACACAGACTTCACGGAAGAAAATGGGGCCACTCTCGTTGCTCCCGGCTCACATCGCTGGTCTCAAGACCGCAGACCTGAAGCAGATGAGCTTGTTCAGGCTGTAATGCCCAAAGGGTCTCTTCTGTTGTATACGAGCAGCGTTTGGCACGGTAGCGAGGCGAACCGGAGCGACTCGGTGCGCACTGGAATGGGGCTTCACTACAGCCTTGGTTGGTTACGTCAAGAAGAGAACCAAGTTCTCTCTTCGCCACCTGAGGTCGCCCGCCACTTTTCTGAACGGTTGCAACGGCTCATCGGATATGACTTTGGCGGGCCGTACCTCGGGTTTGTAGAGCAAGGCAATCCCATTGGATTGTTACGGGATGATGATGAAGGCGACTTTGCTCGCACTGAGCCAGCACTGAATGCGCAAAGGGAGAAAATTGAACTCCTTCGGCTTGGTGCACTCAACACTGATGACTAACAATTCAGCTGGCGCCGCCGCATCTTGGCGACAGGCCACCTGTCTTGCCCCCAAGTAAGACTTCCATAGAAGGAATCTGGGTTTAGCTGACCTCATCCGCAAGTTGCTCATCATGGGTGAAACGACCTTTAAACGACACGCTTCTGGCCTCAGGAAGTAGCACCGCAAACACTAAGAAAAGTGCCATCCAACTCAGTCCCGGGACAACGAGGAGCACCCGCACATCGACTATTTCCGCGAACTGGCCGAAACCAAGATTCAAGATAGCCATGTGACCGGCCGCGATCATTATGTACAGCGACATGACCCTTCCGCGGAACTTGTCTGCCACAACACCTTGCACAAGTGTCGCCGATAGCGCCATGTAACTGGCTTGGCTGATGCCGGCAAGTACCGCAGCAGGGAGCAAGAGATTACGACTGGTAGCGATTCCCAACAACACAATGGACAACCCGGACGCAATAGCGCTAGCAACAAAACTGAGCGCTCGCGTAGATTCTCGCCGAATTTGAGAAACCCCCAAGGTCCCTACTAAAGCGCCTCCCCCTAGCGCTATAAGAATCGAACCGTACAGACCCTCCGAACCGCCGACCTTGTCAGATAAGGCGGGCAACATCGAATCAAAGGCCATTGTGAGGGAACAGTGAGCACCGACCATCCCTATCACTGTCAATAGTCGACGGTCAGCTGCGATGTAGCGAAGCGCAGCTCTCAAATCTGCGGTCAACGTGCTAACAGCAGCAGCCACCACTCCATGCTGTCCTTGGTCTTTTATAGAGGCCGTTTCGGTTGTTATACGCGAAGCTTCGTTAACCTCGCTTCCCACTCGAAATGCGCACAACAAAGCAAACGCTAGAAGAACAGCTGCCACAGCAAAGACTGCGCTCACACCCAATGTACTTAAAAAGGCGGCTCCGAAAAGAGGACCAGCCAACCGAGATCCGTGTTGGGATAGACCACTTAAGGCAACAGCGTTAGTCAGGTGAGATCGTGGGACTGAAGTAGCAACGAGAGCTTGACGAGTGGGCACCGTGATTGCTTGAGCTGACCCTGTAGCAAAGGCCAACACACCCACATGCCACACCTGAGCAAGCTCCAAGGCGGTGGCGACAGCTAAAACTGTGGCACCCACAACCCCGAACATTCCACCAGCGATCAAAACTCGACGGCGCTGCACCCGGTCGGCCATGGCCCCTGCGATAGGACCGACTACGACAAAGGGAATGAAACTAGCGAAGGTCACCCAACCGACCGCTGCGGTGGAACCTCCACTTAAGTCATGTACTAACCACCCTCGCGCCAATACCAGAGCCCAGCGCGAGCCGGTACTAAAGAAGCCGTTAGCGAAAAGCCATCGAAACTGCGATGACCGCATTGCAGGAAATCGACCTATCGCATTTTCCGTCGGTTGCTCCACCCGGCAAAGCTAGCTCGTTGATAGGTCATGAACCTAGGCGACGCCAATCTCGATGCTGCGTTGTACAAATTCTGTGGCGGTCAAGTCGTCATCTATAACCTCAAGCAACGTGGCAGACTTACATAGTGAACGATCAGGCACGTATCGCTGACGTCCAGAGCCGACTCTTCGTGTTGCCGTTGAGTGAGCCACTTGTTGACGCCATGCATGGCGAACACACCCATTTCGAACTGATCACTGCGACTGTCACCCTTGATGACGATTCCCAAGGCACCGGATATACCTATACCGGTGGTCGCGGAGGAAGATCCATCCGCGCCCTGATACAGCATGACCTTGCACCTGTGCTGGTTGGTTCTGATGGCACCGAGGTTGAAGGTCTTAATCAGTTCATGGACGAGCACCTCCACTACGTAGGACGAGGCGGAATCGCAGCGTTCGCTATTTCAGCTATCGACATTGCCCTGTGGGACCTCCGCTGTAAAAGACTCGGTCAACCATTGTGGGAAGTCGCAGGTGGCTCAGCGTCGAGCGCTCAGGCCTATCACGGTGGAATCGACTTGGCGTTCAGCCTTGACCGGCTCCTGGGCAACATCAACAGTTACTTGGACACTGGGCTCTCGTCAGTAAAGATAAAAGTTGGCCGTCCCGAACTCGACGATGATGTCTCTCGGGTCCGAGCTGTTCGGGAGTTGATCGGAACATCAGCAGCTTTGATGGTCGACGCGAACTACTCGATGACTGTTGACAAAGCTATTGAAGCGGCACAGCGATTTGCTTCCTACGACCTCACATGGTTCGAGGAGCCGATTATCCCGGACGATCTCGATGGGTATGCCACCATCGCCGACCGCACCGGCATGCCACTAGCGATGGGCGAGAACCTTCACACCATTCATGAGTTCAACGCTGCCTGTGAGCGAGCCAAGCTGTCCTACCTGCAACCAGATGCCTCCAACTGTGGCGGAATAACCGGGTGGCTCCGAGCGTCTGCCCAAGCAGCAGAACACGACATACCGATCTGCAGTCACGGTATGCATGAATTACATGTCAGCCTCGTAGCGTCCCAAACCCACGCAGGCTGGGTAGAGGTCCATAGCTTTCCCATCGATACATACACTGCGAGGCCTTTGCGGATCGAACAGGATCAGGTGGTCGCTCCTGATGACCCCGGAATTGGCGTCGAGTTCGATTGGGAACGGCTTGAACCCCACGAAGCCGATTCGAACTGAACCTGACCCGCACCGACTCCGACAACGTTCAGTCCGAATATCATTCAGGTATGACCGATTTTCATGTTGATGGAACGAGACTGTGGAAGACCCTTCATCAGCTCGCAGAAATCGGAGCAACAGAAGCGGGAGGCGTGGCAAGAGTCGCGTTGACCGATGCTGACAGAGCTGGTCGAGATCAGTTCGTTGAATGGGTCACCGAACTTGAATGTTCGGTACATATTGATCGGATGGGCAATCTATTTGCTCGCCGAGAAGGCACAGACCCGAACCGTGACCCAGTCGTTATAGGTAGCCACTTAGATAGCCAGCCAACCGGAGGCAAATTCGATGGCGCCTACGGAGTAATGGTAGGACTAGAGATCCTGCGCGTCCTCAGCGACCACGGACACCTAACAGCCGCACCCATCGAAGTGGTCTCTTGGACCAACGAAGAAGGCGCACGGTTCCCCCCAGCGATGCTTGGCTCCGGTGTATTCGGTGGCGAATTCTCATTAGAGGAAGGCCTAGGAGCTACAGCGCAAGATGGGACGATACTGGTAGATGAATTAACCAGGATCGGGTATTCAGGAAGTGACCCGTGCGGGGATCGACCCGTGGGCCACTACCTAGAACCCCACATAGAACAAGGACCCATTCTTGAGGCAAGCGCCACCTCAGTCGGCATCGTGACCGGGGTCCAAGGGATCCGCTGGTACGACGTATCGATACGCGGAGTCGAATCACACGCAGGGACAACACCGATGGACCGCCGCTCTGATGCAATGGCTAGCGCGGCTCAACTCATTACGACTGTTGACCGAATAGCAAAGAGTCGACCAGACGGACGCTCCACAGTTGGAGTCATTACCTCAACACCCAGTTCCAGAAACACAGTGGCTGGAACCGTTGATCTAACTATTGACCTTCGACACCCAGATGCCGAAGAACTTTCACGAATGAACGACGAAATAGTTGAATTCGCCAACTCGCTAAACCCTCCGGCATCCGTGAACCAAATTTGGTACTCGCCCCCAGTTAAATTCGATGCAGACGTTGTGGACGCAATCCGCGACAGCGCCACCCACAGCGGCTTCGAATCTGCTGACATCGTGTCGGGTGCCGGTCATGACGCTGTGTACATCAACCGCGTTGCGCCAACTGGAATGCTGTTCATCCCATGCGAAGACGGATTGTCGCACAACGAAGCGGAAAACATCACTCAAGAACATTCGACGATTGGCGCCGAAGTAACTCTTCAAGCGGCACTGCGTCTTGCAGGCTGACGAGAAACGCCGGTATCTCAGGTAAGCCAGGTGAAGCTGGAGTGAAGTAACGTTGCCAGTAGGGGAGGCACGAATGATTGTTGAACGCCTACATCATGTTGCGTATCGGTGCACCGACGCTAAAGAGACAGTCGATTTTTACGAAGAATTCTTAGATCTCAAGCTTGCTACTTCGATCGCTGAAAACGTGGTTCCTTCTACAGGTGAACGGTATCCACATATTCACGTCTTCCTTGAAATGGCCGACGGCGGTTCTGTGGCGTTTTTCGAGTTACCTGAATCAGACGAAATGATCTCGGACCCAAACACCCCAGATTGGGTTCAACACCTCGCCCTGAAGGTCGACAATTTAGAAGCCCTAGTGTCGTACAAAGAACGCTTAGAACAAGGTGGGAAAGAGGTACTTGGTCCAATCGACCATTCGTTCTGCAAATCGATCTATTTCCACGACCCGAGCGGTCACAGACTCGAACTAACCGCCGACACCAAAGATGATGAACTTCGCGCCGAGTTGTTGTCCTCAGCTCACACAATTTTGGACCACTGGGATGAACATCGAGTAGCCCCCGAAGTCGACCCTCTGCACCTCACAGCAAGAAACGTCTAATCGGGTTCGGGGTTCGGCTCTCGAATGTGTAGAGAAAGCTGATCCCACCGGATTGCTACGCGACCGCGATTAAGTACCTCTGTAGCTCGCGAGTTTCACCACGTATCAATCACGTGTTTCTTCTCTGATTGACCAGAGCGACGGTCCGCTGAAGATTGAAGGTGATGGAGGAGCCGCGACAAACCGTTCCGAGTTTCTTGTGGCTCAACAACGTCGTCGAACGAATTGAAGTTTCTGGTGGCGGTGAAGGGGTCGTCAACACCAAGGTGCGTCGTTGGCCAAGCGACTTGCCAAAGAGGTACCTGATGCCCCGTTGGTGAGCCCGCCATCAAGTGTCCAGTGAACCCTCCCGCCGCGCGCAACTGAATTGAGGCGATCGGCACAGTTCGACGTTGCTGGGTTTGAAGCACTCGGGTGTGCCAGCGACTCACCCCTGGTTGTGGCCCTGTGTCAGTTTCAATGGTCGTATACGGGCTATCAATCAAAGAGACGATCGGGTATTCATACGCATCGCACTGTTCTACAAACCGCCCAATTTTGGTAGCCGCTAATTCGCTAATAGCTCCCAAATCAACGGCGGGGTTATTAGCGATTACCCCAACAGTTCGTCCGTCGATACGCGCCAAAGCAGTTACAACACTGGCCGCAAAGTTCGGGCGAAGTTCCAAGATCGATTCGCTATCTACCAACGCTTGGATGATGGGGTAAATGTTGTAAGGCCCTGACTCGGGAATTAGATCGCCGATGTCTTCGGCCGAAGGGTCCGCTTGTCCGTCGGGGTGATCCCAAAGAAATTCCAAATATCGCTTTGCTGATTGGATTGCTGCAGGTTCGTCATCAACGAGTAGGTCAATGCCTCCGGTTCGTTCATGCATTTCAACGCCAGCGAGTTCTTGAGGAGTAAGAGTTAAGCCGAGTGCGGCCTCAACCATGGGCGGGCCGCCCATCCCGATAGCCGAGCCACGGGTCGCGATGACCATGTCAGAAAATCCGGCAAGGCTGGCATGGCCAGCGAATGACGGTCCGGACACGATAGCTACTGTTGGTACCCATCCAGATAGTTCAGCCATCCCGTCGAACAAAGTAAATCTGCCGATCTGTCCACTGAGTTCTAAATGGCCGAGCCCCGTTCGGGGGTGACGGGCGCGACTTCCTCCTCCATCCACGAAAAAGGCAATCGGCCAACGCTCTTGATGTGAAAGAGATAACAGATGTTCGAGTCGCGCAGCTCCATAACCACCACCGCGATCGGTGTAGTCGGTGGAGGAAGTAATGACGGTGTGCCCGTTTATCGAGCCAACAAAATCAACTCCTCCGCGTTCGGGCACCCATTCCTCTTCGCTGTCCTGTGCGGCGATAGCACCGAATTCAACCTCAGAGCCAGGATCAAGTAGGTGTGTGATTCTTTCTCGTGCCGTCAAATGACCCGTTGAGTGCACTTTTTCGACAGCCTCAGGGCGTGCAGCATCGAATCGAAGTGCTTTTGCTGCTCTAAGTTTGTTAATTAAGAAGTCACGCATATCGGATCACCGGGTATCGATGTGATGAAGTTTTTCTGCGGGCAAAGTTCGTTTGGAGCGTCTGAGCATTGAAGCGATCAGCGGACGTGTCTCCTCAGGCAAGATCACATCGTCGAATGAGAAGGTGCGACCTGCTCGCACTCCTGAGGCGACATCTCGCATCTCCTCCGCGTAATCATCTCGAATTGTTCTTGCTGTTACCGCATCGGCAGCATCACGAATTTCTTTCCGTTTGACTAAATAAGCAGCACCTTCAAGGCTCATACCGCCGCTTTCAACTGTTGGCCATGCGACACGTAACTCAGGCATTTTCCGACTTGCGCCATCGCCGGACATCGCGAAAGGGCCCAAGCCGTAGGCCTTGCGAATCTGAACGGTGTAAAGCGTGACTGATCGGTGATGAATCGCTGAGAGGGGCCGAGCGTGGTGACGTGCGATCCCTTCTTGTTCGGCGTCGGGGCCAACCATGTAACCAGGGTTGTCGACGAAGGACACGAGTGGCAGGGCGTATGCATCGCACCATTCGACGAACCTGCTGGCTTTGTCCGCGGCAGCACTATCTATTGCTCCCGCGCGGGGTGATAAGGGCTGGTTAGCGAAGATCCCAACTGACCTACCTTCGACGCGAGCGAACACGGTGATTAATGACTGCGCCCATCTAGAACCGACTTCGAAAACACTGCCTTCATCGGCGAAAGCTTCAATCACCTTGCGCATGTCATAGGCTCGGCGACGGTTGTCTGGGACTATTTTCGCGATGTTAGGAGCAGATTCTGCGGGAGCGAATTCTGATTGTTCGTCGTACCAGTATTCGAGGAATTGCTGAGTTGCGGTAACTGCTTGCGGTGTGTCTTCTACGACCACATCAACGTCACCTTGGCTTGCTGCAGTGTCGGCAGGGATAGTTCCGGTTGAATCCATCTTGCTTCCGAAATCGGCGCCCGAAGTAGCGATAACCAAGTCGCATAGAAAGGCGAGAGCGCTGTGGCTGTCACGAGTTGGTCCCGTCACCACAGCTATTGTCGGTGCCCAACCAG
>CAJWBN010000059.1 GCA_913020735.1 uncultured Acidimicrobiaceae bacterium | reverse complement strand
AGACGATCGGACGGTCACATGCTGCTTCCATCGCTGCCGCCGATGCCGCTAAGCCGCATCCCCCATGCAGTGTCCCGGTTGCGCCAGCGACATCTGACGTCACCTTCAAACTCCAGTGAAGTCGATCTTCTGCAGGAGTGAGTTTGATGAGGTTTGTTGATGAGTCAGGCATTCCTTAAGGTCTACTAACTGACCAACTATTCCTCAATTGGTTCGCGCTTGTTATTCCTGGCACGCGTTCAGGTAGCCCAGGGCCCGTCTTGTCCGCTTTCGTAATGATCAGGTCGGATACCGAACGCCTCAATCATTCGCTGCCAGCCACTCCCTACGGCAAGAAGAGCACCCAGTCTCAGGATCTCATCCGCTGAGAAATGTTGGGAAAGCTCGGCATGCAACTCGTCTGGAATAGGCCCTTTCGGACTGCCAGATAGATGGTCGCTGAAGGAGAGTGCCGCCTTCCAAGGCTCAGGCAAATCTGAGGTCGCATAGTTGTCTAGTTTCCGGATGACCTCTTCGGTTAAACCTGTGCGCACCAACGATGCGCTCTTCACCATGCTTCAGTGGAAGCACTCATTGACATTTGCCATTCGGATGCGACACAACTCAATCATCTGCTTATCCAGCCCAGACGACCCTCCGTACATCATCCCAACCCAACTCAGAAACATATCTAAGGTCGGTTGGTCACCGGCAAGGGTGCGGAACAAGTTGTCGTCCTCGTAGGCCTTTTCATACCACGTAGCTAGGCGACTCGAATCCTGGGCAGTCAAGTCGTTGACCTTGGGTAAGTGTCCCAACTTATTTGCCATCTCTCCCCCTTAGGTAAGCTCAGCAAGTCCGGTAGCAGATTGGGTGACGGCCTAAGAATAGCGAGCCCACAGAACATCTGCGGCACAGATGATAGAGCGTGAATCGGACGCAGGCATTCTGCTGAGTGCATAGGCTCTTACGAAGAGCTACTGAAGTGACGTTAAAGAGGTGCCATGAGGGCTGCAGTTTTATGTGAACAACCAGGCGATCTAGTGATCGAAGATTTGGTCGTGGACAAGCCGGGACCACAGGAGGTCTTGATCCAAACCGTCGGAGCTGGCTTGTGTCATTCCGACCTTCACTTTATGGAGGGTCTTTTCCGAAGCAAGTTACCTTCAGTGATGGGTCATGAGTCTGCTGGGATAGTTCAAGCGGTTGGTCAGGATGTCACCTACGTAAAGCCTGGCGACTCAGTGGTCGCCTGCCTGTCAATTTTCTGCGGTCAATGCCGACAATGTCTCTCTGGGCATCCGCATCGTTGCACCAACGGCAGAGCCACGTCTCGCTCTCGGGATGATGCTCCTCGCCTACAACGAGCTGACGGCACACCCGTGGACCAAATGGCCAGGCTCGGCGGTTTCGCAGAAGAGATGCTGGTTCACCAAAACGGGGTCGTGAAGGTCACCCCTGACATTCCATTAGAAAAAGCATGTTTGATTGGCTGCGGAGTGACCACCGGTTTTGGAGCGGCAGTCCGCACGGCCGCTATTCCCGTTGGCGCGACTGTCTGCGTGATCGGTTGCGGAGGAATTGGGCTTTCAGCAATCCAGGGGTCCCGCGTCGCCGGAGCTGGGCGGATTATTGCTGTCGACATGAATCCTGAAAGTCTCGAGGCTGCGCGCCTGATGGGAGCGACCGATACGGTGAACGCCGGAGAAGTCGAGAGCGTCGTGGAGGCCGTACGAGAACTCACAAAGGGCGGCGTTGAATACAGCTTTGAGGCGATCGGACTCAAAGAAACTGCTGAACAAGCTTTCGAAATGCTTGAAATCGGCGGGACAGCGACCGTAATTGGGATGGTGCCGTCCAACACAAAGGTGGAGATCCGAGGAATCGACCTTTTAAGTGAAAAGAAACTCCAAGGCTCGATGATGGGCTCCAACCAGTTCCGGACCGACATTCCACAAATGATCGATCTTTACTTAAACGGCCGCCTGCTACTTGATGAAATGGTTTCTGCCACCATTTCTCTAGAGCAAGTGAATGAAGGCTACAACTGGATGCGCGAGGGAACGGTAGCTCGAACTGTCATTACCTTTTAAGCCGAGTCGGCCTCAGCCAAGTAAGTCGTCTACAGCTTGATCAGAAAGGCCGGCCCGCTGGGCACTGCTGCGGAGCTGGTCAATCGTGACCGGATCGACGTCAAAACCGTCAGCTCGTTGTTCCCGCGCTAGCTCTTCGGGTTGGCCGGGCACAAGGATCTGGTCACAATCAGAGCGAAGCCTTGACTCCAATACGAATTCTCGGAAGAGATCGATTTCATCTAAGTAGGTCTCGGCTGTACCCATTGCCGCCGGATCAATCACCACTGAGAGCATGCTGTTAATTATCCTTCCATCCCTCGGGTTCTTGGGATGAGCAGTTTCGCCGCCCAAAAGCGCAGCTCCAAGCAGCTCGCACATGATCGCTAACCCCGAACCTTTATGGTCGCCGAACGCAACCAGAGCGCCGCCGCGCTTGCCGGATGGGTCGGTATACCAAAACGCATTTGGGTCATCCGTGAGGTTGCCATCACTATCGATGATGGTGTTCGGTGGGACTTTGACGCCTTTGTTGGCAGCAACACGAGCCTTTCCCCCGGCAATGATGCTCGTCGCCATGTCCAACAAAAATCCTGGTCGACCATCCCGACCCGGGACCGCCGCACAAAACGGGTTCGTTCCAAAACGTGCTTCTGCGCCACCATATGCGGCGACTAGCGGGGGGTGCCCAATGACGTTAACCAGGTGCAACGACGCGTATCCGCTGGCAGCGCACTGCTCTGCCCAATGGCCGATTCGCCCAATGTGGTAGCTGTTACGTAAACCAACGATTGCGACCCCATGTTGGCTTGCTCGTTCAACGGCAGCCTCCATTGCCTCGAAGCCATTGACTTGTCCATAGCCAGCGTTTCCGTCGAGAGTTAAGAGAGCTCCGTTATCGATAACTACTGTGGGGTGGCTATTAACTTTCAACCTGCCATTTAAGACCCCATCCACATACGAAGGAAGCATGCCGACTCCATGGGAGTCATGTCCGGCCAAATTCGCGGCAACTAACTGGTCTGCAACCAAAGCTGCCTCGCGTGGAAGACTTTGCATTGCTTCGCATGTCTGAGTAATGAAATCATGGACTTGACTTGGGTGAAGTTTCGGCACGCAACGACTTTACTCGGCAACCGCGGCGAGAGATCTCTGTTCAGGCCGAGCGACTGGCCAGCCATGCTTCGTAATGCTCACAAGCGCTTACGATGCGTCGGCGGCGGTTAAGGCTTTTAACGCAGTAACTAAACCTCTTCTTCGCCTTGAGATTTAATCCTTCTACTCTGCAAGGCCGGGATGCAGACACACAACCCCACGCCCACGATTACTGCGGCGAACAAAAAAGTTGGCACTCGGTCACTCCTGTCCTCGTCGGCGACATTAGTAGCAGAAGGACGGGTCCGACCACTAGTCCAGAATTCGAGTGCCCTCCAGATAGCCAGGTTCAATAATCTCAACGGCCGGATGGACTGCTTTGACCGCTGAATTTATAGGTTCGGTGTTTGTGGCAATTGAAAACCCAGGCAACCAGTTGTCGTGATGGCCGTAGATGAGCTTTTGAGGCCTCATTATTTCAACCTGATCTGCGACGAATTGCGCCAGCGATCCCTGGACCGGTTCTCCATCGATATTTCCCCGGCCTGCAGCTGCCAATATTGCCACGTCTGGGTCAATAGCCGGAAGTGTCCCTGAATAATAACCACTCGTATCCTGAAATAAGACCGAGCCATCGGGGGTTTGAATGAGGTAGATCAGTGCACCTCCGTCGCCCCTATCGCTATGCCCCGGCTGTGATTCTTGCAGATGGGCCTTCGTGCTGTCCGACGTCTCCGTGGTTAGATACTTCATCAATTCAACAAAGCGTTCCTGCTGCTGGTGCCAATGAACACCAAGGTCGCCCAAACAAACGACATCGGCTTCGTCCATTTGCGAGTGCGACCAGACACATGAATGTTGACTTGGATAAACAGACACTGTGACTCCATCGGAAAGGTCAATGGTCTCTCCCCCGGCGACACAAATCATTCGTTCTAGGGGAATGCCGAGAGTCTCCATAACTCGAACCGACTCGTAAGAGCCAATCAAAGTCGCTTGGGTATTCTGAAGTATGCGTTCAGCCCCCCATAGGTGGTCAAAATGGCTGTGACCTACCAAGATGTAGTCAGCCTCGGTAATGTCCGAGGCAGTCAATCCGGTCCCTTCAGCATCTTCGGGCCGGTCGATGTAAGCGTCGAGAAAAATCGTCAATCCAGAGGTACGCAACGAAAACGTGGCACATCCGTACCAGTCCAAATAAGCAGCCATACCTGAAACCTAGACGAATGTTGGATTCCGAGTGACAACCAGAGCCAAGACCCGCCTCTTCGGCGATAAACCGACTTTCAGAGCCCTCCTCGGAACCTTCGTTACTTTCGCAGTCATTACCGCCGGCTGCGGGCGAGAAAGTCAAGCCAGTACTGTATTTGCCGCCTCGTCTATGACAGATTTTGTCGAAGATATCCTGCTTCATTTCGACGAACGGGGCTCTGTTCCTCGCCCGCAGGTCAACATCGCAGGCAGTGGAACGCTCCTACTGCAGGTGGATGAGGGTGCCCAGGTTGATCTGGTCATCCTGGCAGGCCGGCAACATATGGAACAGCTCTTAGAATCCGGTAATTTTCTTCCCTCAAGGGACTTTGCTGTGACTTCCCTTGCCTTAATCGTTGCGCCACGGCTTGCAAACAGGGGTCTGTCGGTTGATGACCTATGGTCTGGGAGCTTTCAAGGCGCAATGTGCGTCCTGTCGGCGCCGTGTGGTCAGTTGGCTATGGATTTCGGTCAATCATTTCAGCTCGAGATGCAAGGACTGAGCCTTGAACCCAACGTACGGGCCGTGTTAGCGAAAGTCGAACGCGGAGAAGTCGATTTCGGCTTGGTCTACGAAACCGATTTTCGCTCGAGCACATCTGATGTAACTAAAATCGTAGACAGCGGCACCGAAGAGTTTTCAACGACCTATTCTTTGGCCATATCGAAAAACCCAATGAATAGGTCGCAGGTGGACACCTTGGTCAAGAAGATGACCGGCGAATTAGGTAGGCAGACCCTGTCTGAATTGGGATTTAAGGAACCATGATCGGACGCCTACCTATTGGGGTGCGACTCCTCGCGTTGGTGGCCTTCGGCTTTGTTTCCGCGCCCCTGATATCACTGTTGTTCCGGGTTCCATGGACCCGCTTAGTCACGCTGCTAACTCGCGACACTGTCACCGACGCTCTCTTAATCTCTCTTACCTCTAGCCTCGTCGCTGCGGTCCTAGCCCTCGCGCTTGGGATACCACTCGCACTACATCTGTCGCGCATGAGCGGGGTGGCTTCATCGATAACCAGAGCGGTAATAGTCCTACCAATGATTCTGCCGCCAGTTGTCGGCGGGGCCGCCTTACTTTTCGCCTTTGGGAGGAATGGCCTCGTAGGCTCCGTTGTCTTTGACGTAACTGGACTTCTTTTCCCTTATTCAATTAGCGGAGTGGTACTTGCCAATACCTTTGTCGCCCTCCCCTTCGTCGTGATAACAGTCGAAGGGGCTTTACGGGCCATCGATCCAAGATACGGATTAGCTGCAACGACGCTTGGTGCGAAACCTTCCCGACTAACCTTCCGTGTTCTTCTCCCGATGGTGCGTCCGGCTTTGATGGCGGGAGGTTTCATCGCTTGGGCTCGAGCTCTAGGCGAATTTGGTGCAACGATCACCTTCGCAGGCAACATCCAAGGAAGGACACAGACCTTGCCGCTAGCTGTATTCGTTGCCCTTGAAACAGACCGGGAGGCCGCTTTGGCGATCAGCGTCTTACTAATTTCCATTTCGTTGATAGTTCTTGTGTCTTTGCGCGATAGATGGTGGCCGGTTCGATGAACAGCTCATCCGACCTGCTCTTGGACGCACGGGTTGTCCTGCAAAGGGGAGACCTGAAGCTCGACGTCGAAGTTTTGGTTCAAAAGGGGGAAACCGTCGCTGTCATGGGCCCAAATGGAGCTGGTAAAACGACCTTGCTCTACGCACTGCTTGGGTGGCTGCCGCTTCAATCCGGTTGGATTTTATTAGACGATGAAACCTTTGAGGCTCCGGGCCAAGACCAAGTCACACCTACAAGAGAGCGTAACTTGGGCATGGTATTCCAAGATGGTCTTCTATTCCCCCATTTAACCGCCCTCGAAAACATCAAATTTGGAGCAGACAGTCAGGCCTATGTCGACGATGTAGTGGAGACGCTCAATGTCAAGGCGTTGCTCGACATGTATCCGTCGGAGCTTTCGGCCGGACAAACCCAAAGGGTGGCGTTGGCCAGAAGCTTGGCTGCACAGCCCAAAATGGTGCTTCTCGACGAGCCCTTGGCACTACTAGACATCAGAGCACGCGTGGATGCTCGTAATTTGATTCGAACGGCATTGCAAGAGAGTCTCGCTGGCGCTCTGATCGTGACCCACGACCCTGCAGATGCATTTGCCTTGGCTCAGCGGGTATTGGTGTTGGAGGACGGCCAAGTAACCCATTTCGATACACCAGACCAGATACGGTCCCAACCCAAATCCCGTTGGGTCGCTGACTTGATGGGCTGGAACGTCTTCTACGGCGTTGCGCACAGTTCTTCAATACTTCTAGCAAACGGAACAGAGATTGCAACTGCCGAATCAGGCCTTGCAGGCGACACCATGGTCATGATTAGCCCTTCAGCAGTCTCATTGTTTTTAGAAGCCCCCGGCGGAAGCCCACGCAACAGTTGGCAGTGCCGAGTTCAGGGTGTACAGAATATCGACGGCCTGGCACGTGTCTCATTAGATGGACCGCTCAGCATCTACGCGGACATCACGTCAAATGCTGCTGACGAACTTGGCCTGACGATCGGCAGGGAGTGTTGGGTTACGGTCAAGGCGACCGAAGTGCGCACTCAACCTCGCTCGACTGACCCATAGTTGGCCGTAGCTCGCCACACACACCAACTCACGCCGCGCAGTCGCTAAACCTTGACTACGGTCCTAAGGATGAAAATCTCTGACTTATTCGATGTGAACGGAAAGACGGCGATCGTGACGGGGGGAAGTCGAGGTATCGGCTACATGATCTCAGAGGGGCTATTGCGCAACGGATGCTCGGTCTATATCACTTCGCGAAAAGCTGATGACTGTGCACAGGCGGCAGAGGAGCTAAGTCGTTACGGTAACTGCAAGGCCATCCCATCGGATCTGAGCGACGACGCCGAGCGAAGTCACTTTGTCGATCAGTTCCGTGAACACGAAGACCAGCTTGATTTACTTGTCAACAACGCAGGGGCAGCTTGGGGTGCGCCCATAGGAGAATATCCTTCGAGCGGTTTCGACAAAGTATTAAACGTCAACGTGAAAGCACCGTTCATGTTGACTCAGGACCTGCTGCCAGAGTTGCGAATGGCGGCTACGGAAGAGAGTCCTGCCCGGGTAATTATGATCGGTTCGGTTGATGGTATTCGCGTTCCCTTCGGCGATAACTATTCATATTCTGCTTCGAAGGCTGGCATACATATGCTCACCAGACACCTTGCACATCACCTTGTGAAGGAACGGGTTAACGTCAATTGCATTGCCCCTGGACCCTTCGAGTCGAAGATGATGAGTTACATGTTGGACGATCCTGCCAGACGGGCCGGGGTCGTCGCTTCAACTCCCCTAGGTCGGATCGGTAGCCCCGAAGATATTGTCGGGGCCGTGATTTTCTTAGCTAGCAGGGCCGGTTCCTGGTTGACCGGCGTCACGATTCCTGTCGATGGGGGCATCTCCACCCATGGGTGAGAGCGACTATTGCACCATCTTGGTTGGCAGCCTGAGAAAAGGATCGCTGAACCGCGCCGCAGCACGGTCCGCTGTTCGGTACCTGCACAATCAGTTCACCATTCATCAACCTGACCTGTCTCAGATCCCACTCTTCAACCAAGATCTTGAGGAACTGGGCGACCCCGAAGCTGTTACGCGTCTTAAGGATGCCGTAGATGAAAGCAAGCTAGTCCTATGCTTTAGTCCCGAATACAACTACAGCACCCCAGGACTGCTAAAAAATGCGATTGATTGGCTCTCGCGGCCGTTTCGCTCAGGCAGCTTGGTCGGACGTTCAGTTGGTATCGCCAGCGTCACTCCAGGTTCTCGGGGCGGCGAGAACGCTCGGGAGCACCTTCTCCAAACCTTTGGAGTTTTAACCGAGCATCTCTACAGAGTGACACTCGGAATCCCTGGCGTCACCGAACTAGACGACGGCTTCCTACCGGAACACGCCGAACAACTCCTTCGTCCTTGGTTGGATGACGTGATTAAGTTCTCCACACAGGACCCACATATTCGTCCGTAACAAGGCGGGGTTATCCAAATTCAAGCCGTTTACACGAGTGCCCTAATTGCCCGTTACTGAGAAACCACCACAGCGAGAGACAAAATCAACCCAACGGCAAGCGATAACGAAACCAGATAGCCCACCTTGCGATAAGCGTCTCGCTTACCTTGCTCGTAGGCCCGGTCGAGTTCCGACATCCCAAAACAGTAGCCCGATCCAACTTTGCTTAACGGCTTTTAATTTCTTAGGAACCCAAATCTCAGGCGCTGTCGCCTCATCGCTGGCTACTTTTTGATTGTGGTCCAACCGGTGCGTTCACTGTCGTCGAACGCAGCTGAGTATCGGTCCGGAGTTCCTGCATCAACATCCTTGGCTACTTCAGATACCTGTTCCATGGCAGAAGTCCATGTTGCAATCAGACGATCTTCGCCGGCGTAGTCAAACAGGTCCGAGAGGGACCGCTCAGCAGCTCCGCCACGCTCCAACGGATGTTCCGCAAGGTTACGAGCCGTCAGTGCGAGAGCCTCAACGGGGTCGATGAGATCCCGGTATCCCAAGTCAAATATCGCCTTTTCACATGAAGTCACCCGATGATGAGGCGTGCCGCGGACGGTCAAGCGCTGGGCAAGGGTCGCATACTCCCACGGGATACTGACGATCTCGAACCGGTGCCCCAACGCGTCAGCAATGATCTCTGCCCATTGGGCCATGGTTGGTGTCCATTCATCTGACGCGTTATAGATCTCACCAGCCGACACTTTGGGGTTATCTACGATCGTCAAGAGGAGGTGTGCTGCGTTCACCGCATACGCACGCGACTGCAACGTCATTCCTCCGTCTGGCAGAATTAGATGCTGCCTTCCATCAAGAACTCGGCGAACTATCGAGTGTTCCAAACTCGCTACCTGACCTGGGCCGTAGATCCACGGATAGCGAATATGAGATGCAGTTGGGTGACTGTCTAGTACCGCTACTTCAGTCAGCCCAATGTTCGCAACCTTTCGATTAACCGCAAAGTCAGGCCCTTCGTTCACAACCAGCCGCGACGTCTCTCTAGTGGGGACCCTCATCCCTGCCGGCCATAAAGCGTCTGCATCTCCCCAGCCTGTATACGCAGGAACTCCTCCGACGCTGATGAAGCGTTCAACACGTCCCTCGAACAGTTGAGCAAGTTCGCGCAGGCGACCGTACATAACAACCACCAGATCGTATGTCTGGTCCTCGAGCGCCAGTCGAACTTTTTCAATATCAAACGGGTCCGTATGGATGTGCTTAACAGACTCAGGAATTTGCGGTGATTCGTGGGCACCCGTGTGCAAAATTGAGACGGCGAAGCCTCGTTCGATCAAGCCATTTACAACATGAGGACCAGTCGGACCGGTTCCACCTACGACTAAGGCTCGTGACATTCAAGTTCCTTTCAACTGCGACGCTGAGCTTAGAGTTCCGAGGTCAAAGCCGCTTGATTCTTGCCAGAGATGATTCAACGCTGCGGCCTACGCTCCTAGCAAACAGCAACAGATGCATAAATTCTTTGATAACTGTCGTGAACCCAACTTCTAGGTCTACGATCTGACTATGGCACCTGAAAGCTCCGCCCTGAAAAAGGGCGCGCGAGTAATAGTTATAGATGACCTGCCTGGCGTTGTAGCCGGGACTGCAGGCCGAGTCGGACGTTCCATTGGAATTAAAACTGTCAGATACAGAGTGCAGTTCGAGAATGGAATCAACGCCTTGTCGGTAGCGGAGAGCAAATTAGTTTCACCCGCAGCTTGGGAGTTCATTAAAGAACAGCAGATTGCCGTTCCGCAAAGCGCCCCTGTGTCATCGCCGGCCGCTGCATCGCCGTCGGTAGCGCCTTCCCCACCTGTCACAGCACCTAGTCCAGCTGTCGAAACGACCGAAACGTCAGAGCCGGCTGCCGATACTCCAGCCTCACCGTCCACTGCTAGCTCTGATGATCCGCGACTCGCTGCCCTTACAGCTAAATCCCGTGATGCCCGAAAGGCGGCCGGTGTCGATGTTGATGCCGAGGTGGCCACTGAGCCAACGCCAACAGAAACACAAGAACAGCCAAGTGAAAACCCCGCTCCTGTGTCTGAAATAGAGGAAGAGCCAGTCGAGCCGGCAATCGAGCTACCAGATGGCTATTTCCCAACCGACAATCGAGTGGCCGACTTGCTGGCATCCGTTAGAGAGCGCTAAGTAAATCACTCACCTAATAGGGCGAATGGCTCAGCGTCCAGGAATCGCTCCAGGACGTTCTGCGTCATTCGAGCGACATCGTTGTCGTACCCGTTTCGTGCCAGTGCCCCAAACCAAGAAATTGAGCCGACACTGAAGACCGCGCCGCCATTCGGTGTCTCAAAAAATACGATGTCGGCCCTCACATACGGATCCGGAGTCGGGAAGGCGACCGTGCCTTCAAACTCCTCCTTAGTCCGCAACATATCTGGGCCGAATTCGGTCGCCGTTGCCACGATCACGGCGTGGCTCGGCGACCCGAGCCTTTGGTCGTAACGATCCACTTCCTGGCCAGCTGCGCCCCCGCCAAGACCTGAGGTACCAATAACGTCCTCATCTATCCCTTCAAGAATCCATGAGGCCCTCGAGGTTCGCGCTGGTTCGTCCACACGGTAGAAAGTCGCTTTTTCGAATCCTTGAGCAGCGAACCCTATTCCCACTAGCTGGTTTGGAGCCCTACCGTTACGTCTCCAGAGGCCGCCATATTCCCCACCCCACGCGTGGTAATTCTCGCCGTCGCCTGTTTGCCAATTCCGGACGCCGTCCTCAGCTCTTCGTAACTCGATTGCACCAGGCCACGAATCGCTAAACGAAACGCGCCAATAGAAGCCGTTACCCCCGAGGTACATGAGACGTCCACCGTTGCGTTGCCACTTATCAAGAGCGTCGAGCATCGCGGTCGACCAATATTCAGGATGCGAGCCGGTAACAAGCACCCTGTAAGGAGCAAGGGCTTCGTAACCCTCGAAGTGAACGTCCTCATCGCTGATCACATCGTGGTTCGCTTCGGAGTTTTGGAGAAACGCGTGAATGTCAGTATCCGGGGTGAAATTCCAACCATCTGCACCGGGTCGCAATTGAAGAACAGGTCGCCTTCTGGAACTAAACATGACGCCACTAGAGTCGGGATGCTTTTCGTAATGGCTGAGCCCAACTTCAGGGTGGTCGACTAAATATTGATGTTCTGGGCGTAAATTCGCGCGCGCTCCAACAAAATCTGCGCCTTCGATCAGCATGCGGTGATTGGCGTAAGCCATATAGGTGCAAGTCGGCATTAGTAGCGCGATATCAGCGGTTGGTGAGCCCAGAGCCGGCCGGACAAAGAATGGAACTCTGTCTATGCCGAGTTCCGACTCGAATCGAAGGCAATAGATACCACTCTCAAGATCTTGAGGTATTTGGATTTTCTCTGTTACCTCCCAACCCGCGTCATATAGGTCATCGTGGTGGAAGTGAATTGCGTTCCATTGCTCTGGGGCGTCGCTCCATCTTTGATGATCTCCCGTCCACATGGGCCCAGTAACCCCACGGGTGGGGAGCTGAAACAGCTCTAAGTTGGCGCCTCCGACGCGAGACTTCACCGTTGATTCCTCAAGATCATCCTCAAAGCACCACTCAAATTCCGTCTGACCCACACAAAGCTTGGGTGCTGCTATCCGACCGTCCCATCTATTACCGGCATCTCCAGCAGCCAATCGGAGCGTGAGATCCCCTAACTGATCGATAGAAAGAGGGTAGGAAGACTGGTCGACACCACCTTGAAGGAGATCTCGGGCCGGTGAGGCTGTGTCTGGGCTTGAGACCTGTACGGCAACGGATCCCGAATCGACGTCAAGCTTTAAGCTGAGGAAATACCAGCGATGCCGCTCCAACGGGCGGTCCCGGATTACCCACTCGGCTCCACCAAAGTTACCAACGAGATCCGTCTCGCTATTTGATATCGCCACTAGATCGTCGCCCGAGGTCAGCGAGAGAAGAACTCCGGATCTTTTTAGAAGAGTCGGCTGGAACCAAAGGCTGAGCTCCACGGTGCTCGCGTCAAGGTTCTCCACGAACGCTTCGGCGTAGGAACCAGGGCACAGCGGCTGCTCGGCCAGACTGACACTCCGAGATTCGATCGCTTCAACTCCCACTTCCGCGAAGCCGGGTCCCGTCCGAGTTGGATCGCCACAGTCCAGGCGAACGACCTCTAAAACGCCATCGGTAGGCATATGACTGGAACCGAACCACTGAATCTCTTCTCCAGCGCGAAGTGACCAAGGTTCGCAGTAACCGGTTATCAGTTTGGTTGTTTCAACGTGTTCGGCGGTTGGCATTTGATGCAGCTCAAATATCTGGTTCAGTAACTCACGGGTCACTTAACTCGATTAGCTTTCCATTCTTCGTACGACTCAATTGGCATGTCATCGGCTTGCCAGCCACCGAAGCCAGTTTCAATATGGCTTATTTTCTCCATGCCCATGTCCTTCAGTGTTTTGGCGGATAGAGCCGAACGCATGCCGCCAGCGCAACACAAGACAAACTCTCGGTCTTCGCCAAAGATCTCCTTGGTGTAGGGAGAGTCCGGGGAAACCCAAAATTCGAGCATTCCTCGGGGAGCGTGCATCGCTCCTGGTATCGCACCCTCGCGTTGCATTTCGCGCACATCGCGAATATCCACGATCAACGCTCCGTCCTCGGCGGCCCTTCGGGCTGCTTCTTGCGGAGAAATATTGTCGATCTCCGCTTTAGCCGCCTCGACCATTTTCTTTACCGAAGCAATCGGCATTGTTTCTCTCCTCGTCTTAGTGAAGTCTTCCCTCTCGGGCACATCACGATCATTGCTCATCTAGCGGCGGGTGTCATTTCACTCTGCCAGTCCCTAGCCCTCCGCGAGCAATATCTGTGCGTCTTCGAGCTTAGAGATCTCCTCGTCTGCTATGCCTAGGACCTCAGACAAAACTTCCCGATTGTGCTGACCCAGAGCAGGCGAAAGAGGTTCTGTTTCGGGAATGGGAACAGAACTGAACTTAGCCGGCAGACCAGTTACCGTAATCTCCCCGAAATTGGGATCTACAACCTGACGGACCATGCCTCGCTCAGTGAAATGAGGATGAACCATAGCTTCTTGAGGACTTAGAACGGGCGCTGCGGGAATTCTCTCCCGTTCGAGATGATCCAAGAGAAGACGGTCAGTTTCGAAGCCCTGCATCCAGACTTCAACGAGTTCCAAAAGCTCCGCCGCATTCCTTACCCGAGCGTCACCTGTCGAGAACCGGGGATCCGTCGCCAATTCACCAGCGCCCATGGCGTCGCATAGTCGCTGCCACTGCGGTTCCAA
>CAJWBN010000058.1 GCA_913020735.1 uncultured Acidimicrobiaceae bacterium | reverse complement strand
TCGTCTCTTGGGTGCCGCCGGCACGCTGTTCGTAATTGTTTATGCAGCTCAGCGGTTCATTCTGAACTACTAACAGCGGACTAAATAACAAGAATCGTTCCCGGGGGTGGCTATGAGCCACCCCCGAAACGCGACACCAGTCGAGAGTTCTTGCTACGGTCACACTGTCTTTTGCTATGGATTACGTACTTTTACTCCAACGAATTTTCGACGCGTTGTTTAACAGCGCTATCTATTCGTCCCTGGCTTTAGCACTTGTCATCATCTTTCGAGCAACAGGGTTGCTAAATTTCGCTCAGGGTGAAATGGCGACTTTCACCGCCTACATCGCCTTCGTTCTTCTATCAGGCCCTCAACCACGATTAACCGGGGGAGGACTAGCCGGAATTATCCCGGGAGTTCCGTTCTCCATTCCGCTGGCCATTACGGGTGCCGTGATATGTGGGATGGCAGCCGGCGCAGCGACAGAACGCGCCCTCATCAGGCCGCTAGGCGGGGCATCGGATTTGGCGTTGGTCAACATAACCATCGGGTTGCTTTTAGCTACTAACTCCTTGATGGCCCAATGGTGGGGAACTGGCCCTCGATTCTTTCCGTCCATATTCCCTACGGGTGCCGGACAGCATTTCATGATCTTTGGTGCCCGTCTTCGCTATTCAACTGTTGGGGTATGGGCGATACTTTTATCGGTGCTGGTGTTACTAGTTTTGTTGTTGCGTCACACCCGGGCTGGGCTCGCCTTCAGAGCGGTCTCAATAAGCCCTTCTAGCGCTGAACTTGTTGGCGTTCGAGTGGGACCGACGTTGATGTACGGGTGGGCTCTTGCATCAGGGTTTGGAGCGTTAGCAGCATGTCTCAGCGCCAACTCGGTGTTACTTGAACCAAGCATGATGCTTAGGGTGCTTGTCTACGCCTTTGCCGCAGCCACTCTTGGGGGACTGGACTCGCCAAAGGGAGCTCTAGTTGGTGGTCTCATCATTGGTTTAAGTCAAACGCTCATACCGGCTTATGTTCCGTTTATTGGCTTTGAGCTGAGCGTTCTGCCAGCGCTCTTAGCGATGGTCGTTATTTTGTTGATCCGTCCAGCGGGCCTATATGGAACAAAGCGGATAGAGCGAGTCTGATGGTCGTTGCAGAGCGACGTGTGAGTCGGTTAAGTGCTTTTGGGATAGCGGCACTTTGTGTGGCCCTAGTTGTCATTCCTTTTGTTACCTCGACCACCGGCTTGAGGCAGGCCAGTCAAATTATCGTGAGCGTTTTAGCAGTACTCGGGGTCAATGTCGCAACGGGCTACGGAGGAATGATCAGTCTGGGGCACGGAGTTTTCGTAGGCGTTGGGGCTTTCGCAACCGGCTATTACGTTTCTGACCTGTCACTTCCTTGGTTGGTCGCAATACTTCTTGGGGCCGCTACAGCGGGCGTTTCTGGCGCGCTAGTTGGTCTTCCAGCACTCAGGATCAAGGGAATCCATCTAGCGCTAGTGACTTTGGGGCTAGCGATTGTATTTCGACCTCTGAGTAAACGGTTCCCTTCAATAACCGGAGGAGTCAGCGGTCGATCGATTGACGCCCGTTTCGACGCCCCGGGATGGTGGCCTGGTGACGGCCGGATGGCATCTTCGGTCTATAGGTACCTGTTTTGTGTATTGATTGTTCTCGTGGCTTTGTGGGCTACCTGGAACGTTGTCAACAGCCGTTTCGGGCGCTCAATGAGAGCACTTAGAGATAATGACACAGCCGCCGCTGTGTATGGCGTTGACCTAGTTGCTGCTCGTGTTACCACATTTGCGATAAGTGCGGGTCTTGCAGGGCTTTGTGGAGCGCTCCAGGTTGTGTTGGTGCCCTTTGTTTCGCAAGACAAATTTACAGCCCAAGAATCGCTGGTTATTTACGCCTCAGCCGTTGTAGGCGGATTAGGGACGATATGGGGTTCTGTGCTTGGGGTTCTGGCGCGCACCGTAGTAGGAAAAGTTGGCGCTGTGGCTGCAGGTTTCGACGGGTTGGGTCCTGTAGGTGAATTTTTCAGTCTTTTGGATGAACCAGCATTCGTGTTTGGTTTTGGCTTAATTCTGTTGACATTCCTCTTCCCTCGCGGCCTTGCAGGGATCCGACGAAAAGGCGGATCGTCTCAGTGAACAGGGTCGAAGTCAGTGTCGTCACAAGCCGAGATCGCTATGCTGGCCCTTCGATCGGGGGTTGAAACCTCCGACCCGGTCCCCATCGTCTAGCGGCCTAGGACACCACCCTCTCAAGGTGGCGGCACGGGTTCAAATCCCGTTGGGGATGCTACATACTTCCAAACGGCAACCTGTCTGCTTACTGACATTGAAAGTTGGATAGGGCGCCCGCTACTCAGAAACCGCTATGGTCACTGCTCTAGTTGAGCAAAGAAGTTCAGAAATATGAATTCATGGCATCGGCATCTTCCCAATGAGTTAGACGCTTCTGAAGTTGAACTGGAGGTTCGGGACTCCCTTTCATCAACTTGGGTTGCTCGATGGCGTGAACAGCCGCAAAAGGCGGTTATTCACGACCCAGAAGAAGGATGGATTAGCGGGCAAGAGCTTTTAGATAGGTCGGATGTCGTCGCGCGCAAGCTTGGGCATGCTGGGGTGGAGTCAGGTGATCGTGTGCTTCTTAGCGCTTCAAGTTCTGTGGCACTTGTTGTAGCGCACACAGCGGCTCTGCGATTGGGCGCTGTCGTCATACCCACCAATGGAGCGTACAGAGCTGAAGAAGTCGCACATGTCGTCACAGACGCGAGGCCAAAGGTTGCGATCGTTGAACGACCTGAATGGACCGAGTGGATACATGCGGCTGATCCAAGTGTTGTCGCGACGCCCCCATCTGTGGAGTTGGAGATGGGACCCAGTGTTGTGTTGGATCAAGCGCAATCGGACAGCCCGGCGCTGATTGGTTATACATCTGGTACAACAGGCCGGCCAAAGGGGGCTGTCTTATCGCATGGGAACTTGCTCTCTTCTGTGCGCGGACTCAAGCTAGCTTGGCGTTGGACAACTGATGACATTCTGGTACTTGCCTTGCCGCTGTTCCATATGCATGGCCTAGGAGTGGGTTTGCACGGCACACTGACGATTGGAGCCAAAGCAGTTCTAGTGCCCGAGTTCGAAGTGAGTGAGGTACTCGATTCGCTACAAGAATTCGATGCCACAATGTTTTTTGGTGTGCCCACCATGTACGGCAGGTTGCTGGAATCAGAGAGAGCAAACGAATTGGAAAAACTTCGCTTGTGTGTTTCAGGCTCAGCCCCTCTTGCTGCTGAACTGCATCAAAGGATTTATCAAGTAACAGGTCAACGTGTTCTGGAACGCTACGGAATGACTGAAACGGCCATGCTGGTCTCTAATCCGTATGAGGGAGAACGACGACCAGGTTCTGTCGGGTTTCCGCTACCTGGAGTTGATGTTCGCCTTGAGGGAGAACCAGCTGAAATCCAGGTTAAGGGCCCTAACGTTTTTTCAGGATATTGGGAACGACCAACCGAGAATGTTGATGCGTTTGTTGACGGCTGGTTCCGCACCGGTGATCTTGGTGCCTTCGACTCAGACGGCTACCTCTCGATTGTTGGCCGAGCAAAGGAACTCATTATTTCTGGTGGCTTCAACGTTTACCCAAGAGAAGTCGAGGATGTGATTTTGGAATATGGACCGATCCAAGAATGTGCCGTAGTTGGAGTTCCGGACGATGAGTGGGGAGAAGTCGTTGTTGCATTCGTCGTGGCGGAACGAGAAATTGAAACCGAAGAGATCAAGAATTTTGTTGGTGAGCGATTAGCCCATTACAAGCGGCCCCGACGAACGTACAGGTTGGAAGCGTTGCCTAGGAACGCTCTTGGAAAAGTTCAAAAACACCGTTTAACGGAGAAGATCGAAAATTAGGCGAAGCTTTCGCGCACATCTCCTGCTGCTATGCGGGAGGCATCAGCTTGCTTGTCGTCCGGCTGAGTGTTGCTAGAACGTTCTGATTCAACACGTCTGGCGTAGTGCTCGACTTCTCTGCTAATCCGAGATTGGTCCCACCCCAGTTCAGGAGCCATTAACTGAGCTACTAGGAGAGCGGATTCAGTGCCGCGGTCCCAACTTTCGATTGAAATTCTAGTTCTTCTTGTGAGCACATCTTCTAGGTGTAAAGCAGCCTCAAATCGCACAGAATGCACAATTTCTGCTCGAAGATAAGGCAGATCCTCATCTATCAACTCCTTCAGCGATTGATCAGTGGCAATCAAACTGAGGACCTCGTCGACTCGGTCGCCGTGTCGAGAAATCAAATGGTTAATACTGGCGAGTGGCACACCAGAACTCTCCGAAATGCTCTTTGCGCGATTTTCAACTTCCTTGTATTTCTGAGCTCCGATCAATGGAACCTCAGACGTTTGCGATTCTTGAAGCTCCCGGCCTTGGTCAATTCCTACCGCATTAATGGTGTCGCGTGCCATAACTCTGTAAGTGGTGTACTTGCCTCCTGAAATAGAGATCAGGCCTTCTCTCGAATTCGTTACAGCGTGTTCGCGGCTGAGTTTGGTGGTTTTCTCTTGATCGCCTGTAAGGAGGGGCCGAAGACCGACATAGACGCCAACCACATCCTCGGTTGTTAGAGGATTCTCAACTATCTGATTCAAAGTAGCGAGCAAATAGTCTATGTCTTTTTTGGTGGCGGCTGGATGTGCTCGATCAAGCTGCCAGTCAGAATCAGTAGTTCCTACTATCCAATGTCTTCCTGACGGAATGACGAAGAGAACGCTGTCAGAGGTACGAAGAATTAAACCGGTGTCGAGATCAATTCGGTTCCGTGGAATTACCAGATGGATCCCTTTGGAGGCTCGCACTCTGCATTTTTCTGAACCTGCCAACTGTTCGATATCGTCGCTCCAGACACCCGTAGCGTTTACGACTGTTCCGCATGAGACGTTGAACTCGCGGCCGGTTTCTAGACATTTCACTTCGGCGCCGTTCACTCGGCCATCACCAGTAAGGAGATTTGTTACCTTCGTTGAGGTAAGAATCGATGCGCCGAATTTGGCAGCGGTACGTGCAAGAGAAATCACGTAGCGGGCGTCCTCGACTGAGGCATCGGAAAACATGATGGCGCCCTTGTGTGCACGCGGCGCTAATGCTGGGGCTTTGTCTCGGACTTGCCGACGACCCAGATGCTTGTGGCGGGGTAGAGGATTGCCGCCGCCAAAAGCCATTAGGTCATATAGGCCGATTCCCAAACCAGCATAAATTCGCTCTCCGTGGCTCCTTAAGGGGTATAGAAAGTCGACCTGTTTGACTAGGTGAGGGGCGATTCGAGAAATTAAGAGGTTTCTCTCCGAAAGAGCTTCTCGTACAAGACCAAACTCGAACTGTTGTAGGTAACGCAGCCCCCCATGAATAAGTTTGCTTGACCTGCTTGAGGTCCCGGAAGCTAGATCTCGTTGTTCAACGACTGCCACGCTTAGGCCTCGGGTCGCGGCGTCGAGTGCGCACCCCATACCGGTGACTCCACCTCCGATTACGAGAACATCAAAATGTTCGGTCTCCAAACGCTGTATGGCATCGCGCCGCTGTAGAGGACTTAAGTCATCGTTAGGGGAACTTGCCTGACTTGGAGGAATTGAGTCATCACTCACAACTGCAGGTTAGGGCTTCTATGGATCGAACAATCTCCTCTAGCTGGAATCTAGAGTCATGTGCAGTGGATAAGAACGAACGTATATGGAAGCTCCTCATGTATCTAAGGGCCTGCCCAGCTCCAGTGAGCTGGAGCGAGATTGTTCGTGATACGAATCTATATGTTGATGATGGCCCCAGTTCGAAGAAGACCTTTGAGCGTGACAAGAAGGATCTACGCGAGTGTGGTATTTCCATCCACACCGAAAACATCGGGGGCAACGATGAGTCAGCTGGTGGTACTCGCTACGCGATCCGTGACGCTGATGTTTTCTTGAACCTCGAGCTTTCTGATAGTGAAAGTCTGGCTATTGAGATGGCTGCGTCAATGGTGCAATTTGATGCAGCGTGGGAGATAGATGCTTTAGCGAAACTGGGATCAGGGGCATTGCCGACGGCACCGCCCTTAAGAGCTCAGCTAAGCGCCCCGGATGAACTGGTACCGCTGCATGATGCCGTTGATCGGAACTGCCTTATCAACTTTGCCTACGGGGGACAGGCCCGCGAGGTCGAACCGGTTCTGGTGTTTTGGAGACAAGGAGGCTGGTACGTACATGGTTATGAGGGTGAAGTTGCCAAAAATTTTAAAGTAGAACGATTTCAGAGCTCTGTGACCATTGGTGCCAGCGGGTCAGCGCGTAGCCATCCTGTGCCTAAGCCCGCTGAAGCGATGGCAGAGGATCCATTATTACATGGGCCGGAAAGCGCTCTCGTGGCAGAAGTGCTGATTGACCCGTTACTGGCTCGGCAAGTGGAACGTGATCGGGGGGGAGTAACTGAACGACGCGCCGACGGCTCGGTCGTAGTTGAAGTTGATGTTCGTAGCCCTGGGGCATTTCGATCATGGCTCTTCGGCATGGGCGACCATGCGGTTGTCTTGAGCCCCCCGGAGATGGTCGCCGACACCGTCGCGTGGCTAGAGGCATTGGTGAATCCCAAGTGAGGAAACGACGGACGAATGACGCACGTTTGGCTCTGCAATTGGCGATGATGCTTTGGGCCCATGAACACCAGCCGGTCAGCGTGTCAGAGGTTGCAGAACACTTCGGAATTGATCCCGATGACGCTTACAGCGAGTTGTATCCGCTCCAGGGGATTGAAGTTGAAGTAAATGAAGAGTTTCACAACTTAGGTGTTGTCGTTGACGATGACGGTGAGATTTTCTTTGATATCAATCCGTTGTTCGGACGACCTCGCAAGCTCGAAAGAAGCGAAGCCCTAGGGCTCCTTGCTGCAGCCAACGCTGCTTTGGGGTTGCCGGGAACCAACGTTGCTGCTCTTAAGACTGGAGTTAGGAAACTTGAACACGCTCTCGGCGTCGGATCCACTGTTGCAATAGATATCCAAGACCCCGAGTTTCTGAAGATCATTGAACATGCGACAAGGAATCGGGAATGTATCCAGATCGAATATTACGCCCGTTGGACGGACGAGATTTCGACACGAACGGTGGAACCCTATGAGACCATCAACGTGTCCGGCGACTGGTACTTACGGGCGCATTGCCGAGTTCGTGACGACCATCGAACTTTCCGTATCGACCGCATTGAGGGCGTGGAATTGACAGGAGAAACACATTCGCGGTCTGATCCGGGCAACGAAGCGTTCACTGGTGGAGAGACAGCCCCGTTGGTCACTATCGAAATGCCAAATAGCTCTCGATGGATGGTTGAGCCCCTGCAAGCGTTAGTCACAGACGACGGTGACACGCTCATAGTTGAAATGCCGGTTTCTAGTACCATTTTTCTTGAGCGCCTGCTGTTAAGACTCGGGCCTGATGCTCGTGTGGTGAGTCAAGGCCCCTTCAGTAATGTTGCGTCACTTGCTGCTCAACGGTTGTTAAGCCGCTATGAGACATCCTGACAAGAGACTAGGGTCCGCTCATGCTTCGACTTCGTTCCCGATGCCGCTCCGTGGCCGGCGCAACGATCCGAAGTGTTTCCCGAGCTCTTAATCGGACAGCATCGATTGGCCCCAATGACTATGCGGCTCACCGTTACAAGCGTTTCGGACGCGGTTCGATAATTAACTGGCCCACGGGAAACATGTATGGGGAACGTTGGATAAGTATTGGCGAAGACACGATGATTGCTGCTGACGTGACTTTGTCGGCCGGAATGCTCCCCGACCAAGAGATGCTAACTGACCCCGTAGTAATGATCGGAGACAGATGTTTGATAGGTCGTGGAAGTGCAATTGTTGGCCACTATCGCATCGACATCGGTGATGACGTCTTTACGGGTATGAACGTGTACATAACTGACCAAAACCATGGCTACGAAGACCCAGACACCCCAATAGGGATCCAAGATCCGCAAGACGACCCTGTGGTGATTGGTGCCGGAAGCTGGATCGGGTCTGGAGCGGTTGTGCTACCTGGAGCTCGGATAGGGAGAAACTGCGTCGTTGCGGCGAACTCAGTAGTGCGAGGAGAGTTTCCTTCACACTCTGTTATTGCGGGAGTCCCAGCCAAGGTGGTGCGAGCTTACGACGGAACTAAATGGGACCGGCCCCAAGATTAAATTAGTCAGAAGTACTATCGACTAAATCGACTACAACCGCCCAATGGTCGGAGGCGGTCACTCCATTAACTGGCTCAACTCCTGCTAACTGTGCTGATTTGATATTCCCCAGAGGGGCAGGGCGAGGCCAGGAGACAAATACATAGTCGAGCCTACGTTGGGGCCAGGTCGCATCAGCTAGATAAGGATTTCTCTTATCCCAAGTCCAGCCTGGTGTGTCGTTACATTGAGGCCATGCGTCGGTCATGGCTAGACCCTCAACGGCAGTAGGTGCTTCACCAGTGATCATTTGAATCTCGACAGAATTCGGTGTCGCGTTGAAGTCACCGGCCAGGATCACCGGGTGCTTCTCAGCATCATGCTCAGACTGAACTAGCTCAAAGAGAGTTCTCACTTGCTCTTGTCTCCGTTGGCTTTGATCGAACCGGTAGTCCAAATGTGTGCAGATGACCGGTATGCGATGTCCCTTGCGGTCGACAATTGCAGACAAGGCCCAACGCGCCCCCGGACCATCTGTTGGAGGAAGTTGAGTGGACTCACTTGAACTGATCGGATCCTTACTCAAAATTGCATTACCGAAAGAATGACCTTTCCACCATCTTTCGGGTGTTCTTACATAATTCATCCCTAGCGCTGCTGCGAGTTCATGCGCCTGGTCTACCCCTTTGTCGGAACTCCAGACTTCCTGAAGGCAGATGACATCAGCATTTAGTGTTTCTAATGTGTGCAAAATCGCGGGCTGTCTAGATTCCCAGTCTCCGAATCGCCACCACAAGTTCCATGTCATTAAACGCACTTTGTCACCGTATCCGGGTCTTCTAGTCTTGGATGGATGGATACTGAGAATCTCGACCAATTGAGCCTCCCCGATCTGTTTTCTCGGATTAGCAGAGTCATTGTGTGCGATAAGAATGAGGACCAAACAACCTCCTCACAACAGATGCAAGAAGAGGTAGATCGACTTTGTGGTGGTCTGGAGAAATGGGGAATCAAACCGGGGGACCGTATCGCTGTATGGCTTCCGAATGGAGTTCCCTACCTAGAACTCCTATGGGCGGCTGCTCGGCTCGGAATTGTGGTTGTTTCCGTTAACACCAGATTTCGGAGTACCGAAGTAGAAGACATCGTTGGAAGATCTGGCGCTCGATTGTTAGTCGTTGACCCGTCTTTTTTGGGAATAGATTTTTCAGGAATCCTGTCGCGTATAGAGCCGACAAAGCTAGGCATAGAGGCTGTTGTAAGCCTCGGTGGACCTATCGAAGGGCCGTGGCCGATAGTTCATTGGGATGACTTGCTTGGAGGCAACCCTTCAGACGTCGACCGTGCCAACCCGTCGTTGCCATGGATTGTCTTCACCACCTCCGGTACTACCAGTGCTCCTAAGCTCGTTTTGCATCTGCAACGGTCCCCGGCTGAACATGCGCGGGACTTAAAAAGATGGTTTGGTCAGTCCGTTCTGGCGGCTGTGCCTCTTTGCGGAGTTTTCGGTTACACAATGTTGCTGGGAGCGATGGGCGCTGGTTCAGAGCTAGTAACCATGCCCGTTTTCGATGCTCCTTTAGCTTCATTAGCTATAGAACGTTACGGAGTGACGACTTTTCATGGTTCTGATGAAATGCTCTTACGAATTGTCGAATCTGGTCGCGATCTGAGTTCGTTGAACGCTGTGGGTTACGCCCGGTTCGATAATGCGTTGGAAGGGGTGGTGGAAGCTGCAGCTCGAGTGGGCGTTAAAGCGATTGGGTTGTATGGCATGAGTGAGGTTCATGCTATTTATTCTCACCGCGATGAAGATGATGACGATCGTTCCGCAGTCCCAGGTGGAACTTTAGTTTCAAGCCGAGCGGAAGCTCGGGTCATTGATCCGAGCACCGGAAATAATGTTTCGGAGGGAGCGGAAGGCGAATTATTGCTTAAGGGACCTTCACTTTTTGCTGGATATCTAGCGGATGGGGGAACAGAAATCGATACAGCTCTGACAGACGCTCATTTTGTGGATGGGTGGTTCCGAACGGGAGATTTAGCGAGGCTTGAGAATAGCCAGACCTTCGAGTATTTAGCCAGACTCGGCGACGTTCTCCGATTGGGCGGTTTTCTAGTAAATCCGGCTGAGATCGAGGACTGTATTTTGCAAGACCCGAATGTGGAAGCGGTGCAGGTTGTAGGAGTCGACTTGGCTGGAGGAACGAAGCCAGTGGCTTTCGTAATTAGCGAAAAACCTATAAATGAAGATGAGTTGCGGATGAAATGTCGAAGTGCATTAGCGGCTTACAAAGTGCCTGTGAGAATTTTGGAACTTGATGAATTTCCGGTAACTCCCAGCGCTAATGGTTCCAAGATCCAAAAGGTGCGACTACGAGAGTTGGCTATGGAGCAAGTTGAGTAAGTCCGAGCGAGACCTTGGTTACTTCTCAGTGTCCCATCGTCCCCGTACACTCGCCGACAAGACTTAAAGTGACTTAGATGGCCGACAGTCACGTATGTATGTAGGGAGCGCTTGAGGTGACAGAGAGCAGACAACGCACTTCAACTTCATCTTTCGGAGTTTCTCGCCGCGAAGGACATGACTCTTCTGCCTTTTATTCTCGTTTCAGTCCGCCAGATTTATCTAGTGATGAAACAGTCAATGCGATCCCAGATTTAGGTGATGGGTGCTTAGAAGGCGACTCCCGAGATATGCATCACATCCCGGACTCCAGTGTCGCCTTGGTCGTAACTTCTCCCCCCTATTTCGTCGGTAAGGAGTACGAAGATTCGATTGCCGCTGATGCCGATGAGCGAGTTCCTACCACTTATTTCGACTATCTCAGCATGCTTGATTCGGTATTTGGTGAATGTGTTCGAGTTCTGGAACCGGGGGGACGCATAGCGGTCAACGTTGCGAATCTAGGGCGTAAGCCCTATCGAAGCCTGTCGGCTGATGTCATTCGCATTCTCGAAGATTTAGGATTGCTTCTTCGTGGTGAGATTATTTGGCAAAAGAGTCGCGGAAGCAGCGGTTCGTGTGCTTGGGGTTCTTTTAGGAGCGCTGCAAACCCTGCGTTACGAGATACGACTGAGCGGATAATAGTTGCTAGCAAGGGTCGTTTCGATAGAGCTAAGTCACCTGCGGCAAGAGCGGAACTAGGTCTTCCGCATAAAAGTACGCTGCCGACGGATGAATTTATGGAAGCGACGCTTGACGTTTGGGATATGCATGCCGAGAGTGCTCGACGAGTGCGGCACCCTGCGCCCTTCCCTGTGGAACTTCCGCGACGCCTAATTGATCTTTACACCTTCGAAGGGGATGCTGTTCTGGACCCTTTCATGGGTTCGGGGTCGACGCTTGTAGCCGCCGCTCTAACAGACCGACGCGGCTTTGGATACGACCTAGACCCGAATTATGTGGATGTTGCTCGTGAACGGATCAATGCAGCTCGAGCGAGGGTTTGGGCGCATCGACAGCCGCCTGGCGAACAGCCGCCCTTGCCTGAGATTGCTGAGGCCTTAGCTGAAGTGACAGATGCTGAAATAGCGTCTGAAGACTTCCAGCGACGAGCTACTCAGGAAGGGAAGAAGGCTCAAGATATAGCAATTGACCTTTTGGAGAGAAGTGGTTTCGCGCTACTGCAAAAAGATGCGAAGGTGCCTCGCGCTGGAGTTCAGTACAACTTCAAAGTCGAGGATGCCGCCGGTGATGAATGGTGGATAGATGTTTCCGGGGCCTTCACAACAGTGAGACCTGGTTTGTTGCGAATTGACACTGTTTGGAAGACTCTCGGAAGAGCGTCGGTGCTAAAAGCCCATGACGCCGAAGCCAGAATCTTGGTGCTTACCGCCCATTTACCTAGGCCAGGAAGCGAAGGTGACAAAGCGTTGCGAGCCGTGGGTCCTTATACGGTTTTTGACGCTATACCGATGTTTGATGAAGAAGCTGTGGAACGTCTAGTTAGATATGCCAATGGTGGAATGAAAGAACCTCTACCTGGCTTTTGGAAAGCTAAAGAAATTACTTCCGGTTTGAGCTAATGCCTGGAGTTGCTTATGCCGTAGTGAGGTCGGAGCCGCCCCAAGTGTTTCTTGCCGATGATGTGGACGTATTGCATCGGGTGCTCGCCACCGAACTAGTTGCACGCACCCCAACTGATGTTCTCAGCACCGTTGAAACTGAACAGATCAAAGAAGCGCTTCTTGATGAACGCTGGGGTGATGCAGTGCTGACTTGGATTGATCTAATGGGAGTCGAAGTAGATGTATATACCCATTTGCATGTGTATACGGAGAATGACTTGCCGGCAGATCTCGTCGGAGCCCAAATTCAATTCGCGCCCTTGTTCCGCGAAGGCTCACAGCAGAGTAGCTAGTTGAGTATCGCTGAAATTATGACGCGCAAGGAAATAGCGGTAAGCGCGAAACGAAATAGGTGCCCGAAAATAACTTCGCTAAGTTTCTTGAGTATTCGGGTTCCGAACCAGGTGCCTATTAGTACGGCGCTGCTGCCGATAGCCAGCAAAGCTAGCTGGTCCCTATAAGCGAACCCGTCGCCGGCGAAGAGAATGATCTTGGCCAAGTGCCCCAGTGTTTGAGCCATGGCGAAGGTCGCGACCATTGCAGTTCGGGTGGGTAGTTCGGCCCTGAATACAGGTGCAATAGCGGGGCCCGTAACACCGAAAGGTATGTTGAGAAATCCGGCGATTGCTCCAAGAGGGATGAAAGTCCGACGACCGGTACCCAAGAAGAAGGTAAGTCTTTTGAGACCTTCAGGCCACCAAACAAGCCAAAGGGCAAATATGGCGATAAATATTCTGCCAACAGCGACCGGGAACGCTCCCGCGACAAGAAGTCCAGCGAGACCGGCAGGGAGCAATAACAAAGAGAAACGTTTGACGACTGCCCAGTCGACGTCATCACGCAAAATAACAGCTCGCGACGAATTAGAGGCAAGCTGAATTACAGCGTGAATTGGGATTGCCTCAAGAGGATCGAGGAATTGAAGCAGAACTGACAGAAGCAGAATGCCACCACCTAGACCGGCAACGGCTGTAATTGCCGAACCTAATAGTGCAGCGATGGCCACTAAACAAAGCTCTATTTCAGACACCTATCTCCCCTGATGTGAAACCGTGTTTAGCCGTGATTTGTGTTGGCTCAGAAAATAGTCGTGTAATCCTTTCGGCTGCATCTTTTGATCTTAAAGGCTTAAAAGCCCGGAAATACTTGACCTGAGGGCTGAAGAAGAGTCAAATAACACCGATGACATTCGCGTCTGGCGCGCGTATGTCCGGCGATGAGGAGACTCACATGGCCAATATGTCCAAATCCGACGTGCTTTCCGCTGTAGCTGGTAGTGCTGGCTGCACTAAAGCGGATGCCGAGGCAGTAATTGAAGCGTTCTTCGGATGCGTGGAGAGTGCTGCCAAGGCTGGCGATGCCGTTGCTTGGCCCGGCGTGGGTAAATTCTCACGCTCGGACCGTGCTGCTCGACAGGGTCGCAACCCGCAAACAGGTGCGACCATTCAAATAGCAGCAAGCAGTAGCGTGAAATTTACAGCTGCGAAAGCTCTTAAGGATCGAATGAACGGTTGAGGCTAAGCCTCAGCTGAGATTTAAAGGAAAGCGAGTCGGGTGACCCCCGGCTCACTTTCCGCGTCTTTGACCATGTTCTAGATGCAGAGACAGTCCATCAAAGATCGATAATTGCTTTAAACACTTCGGCGGAATCTAGACCGAATGGTTCGGCGAGGCGTTTGAGTTCCGCTCGGACTCGACTCTCGAAGGCCTTGATCTCGGCTGGATCGTTCGGATCTTGAATCTGATGAGTTGTCTCGAACTGGC
>CAJWBN010000057.1 GCA_913020735.1 uncultured Acidimicrobiaceae bacterium | reverse complement strand
TACTACATCATTCACTACGACCAGCATTACGACCACCCAACCCACTACAACCACCACCGAAGCAGCCACCACAACCATCGCGACCGCCACTACAGCCATCGCTCCAACTGTCGCAATAACCAGATATGGGATCCCAGTCCGAGTTTCAGGAGCCAACGAAAATGGATGGACGGTCATCGACCCTTGCGGTGACCCTGAATCCGTTTCGAAAGTCTTTCCGATACGAGATGTTCAAGTAGTCCTCGATCCAGGTCACGGAGGTAAAGACCCTGGAGCGCGCGGCCCAACCGGATTGAAAGAAAGCGAAGTCAACCTTGAAGTTGCGGTCGCTGTGTCGCAACTGCTTCAAGATGAGGGCTTTTCCACGTTGTTAACTCGATCAGGTGACTACTACATCGAACTCGACGAACGAATTGCACTCGGTGACGCAGCGAACGCCACAGCATTTATATCCATTCACCACAACGCCCCAACATCTGCGAAATCTAAGACTCCAGGAACAGAAGTTTTCGCGCAAACCGGAGATACAGAATCAGCACGACTAGCCGGTTTGCTCCACAAAGAGGTTTTCGAAGTCCTCAGCGATGTTGACGACGTCCAATGGACATCAAGATGGGATGCAGGAGCTTTACGGGTAGTCAACTCTCAGGGCGGCGATGCATACAGCCTCGTTCGTAAACCCCAAACAACTAATGCACTCATAGAAATCGCGTACCTCGCGAGCCCATCTGAAGGCGCATTCATCGCCCAAGACGGATATGTCCAACTTGTCGCCCCACCCATCGCTGCAGCGATCCAAGCTTTCCTCACCACAGACCAAACAGGGACTCCACTACTTGAACGTGCCCGTATCCATAACCCATCGGGAGGGCGAAGAACCTGTCCGACCGTTGAACTCGAATAAAACGAGCAATGACAACAGTTCAACGTCAACCCGCGTCTAACTTTGCTGATACTCACCGGTGAATGGAGATGTCGTGGATACTCAACTTACGTACCTAGCTTGGAGCGCTTTTCTTTGCATCCTGCTGTGGTTGCCTTACGTGCTCGAACGCATCCAAAGTCAAGGTCTGGGAACCGTCCTCACTTACCCAGAAAATCCTCCAGCCGCGGCGGCATGGGCACAACGAGCCCAACGAGCGCACCTCAACCTGGTCGAAAACCTTCCGCCGTTCGCAGCGCTCGTTATCATCGCTCACCTCACCGGTGTCGACGCCGCGGGTGGAGCAGCACTGTTCTTCTGGGCTCGCGTTGCACACGCTGTCGTGCACATTTTGGGGATCTCCTACGTGCGCACTCTCGCCTTCGCCGCAAGCTGGGTCGGGATGCTCATGATCTTCTTCTCGATTTTGTAAACAGCTGCAACCTGTAATTGTCACACCGCACAGTTGTGCTTTCGGCTGACTAGTAAGTGTCCTCCAGAACTCTGAGGCTCCAAGAGCGTCAATCCTGTCGCGCCCGGGTGGTGACAGCAGCTGTTGCTATCGGCGACTTCATGTGGAACGAATGTTCCATCAGCGAACCAAACCCCAGTCAACCGCCGCCAACAGTGATGGTTCCACGCATGCCGGTATGGAGTGAACAAAAGAACTCGTAAGTACCTGGTTGAGAAATCTCGATGCTCGCCGCGTTGCCGCCTCCAACAATGCCAGTGTCGAACTCACCAGTTGGATTTTCGGGAGTACCTGCCGTCACGCTATGAGCCTCTGGATCCGCGTTGAAAAAGCTGATTCTTCCTGGCACTGCAGCCTCAACGGTTTGATAATCAAAGTCCGCAATCAGGTTTGTGTTGTCAACAGTTCGAGAACCCAACGCAGCAGAAGGATCAGCCACAGGCCACAGGGAAGGATTCCACATAGAGAAAGTTCCCAGCTGATTGTCGTGCCCTCTGTCCGCCCATGCGTGAATCATCCACCCCTCACTAGCGTCTCCTTGGGGCTGATTTAGCGGACCATCCTTGGCTCCTGAACACACAGATGGAAGCACCGTCACGTCTTGGCCGCCAAGACGACACAAATTGTAATGAACGTGCCAATTATCGAGAGGCCCACTAAAGCCCTCGAAGTGGTCATTTCCTACGGCTCGAAACGGCATATAAAAAGCGGCACCGGCGATCTCAACGTCAACCCCTTTCCACACACCGTCTTTACAGCGACCGAGAGCCCCAAATGGGGGAGCAGCATCGTCCGCAGCTACGAAAAGTAAAATCTCCGGAGCGGCAGGGTCGAACTTCCCGTCGAGGACCAGGCCCATATTTGTGAAATGGGAACCCATGTTTGGGGTTTGTGCACGGTCGGGTCGATACCCCGCAGCGCATGCATCATTCACATCTACAAATCGACGAACGGTATCTTCGAGCGTCGCCAGTTGCTCTACCAACAGGTCAAGTTCATCTGACGTCATATTTAATTCCGCAGGAATAGCAGCACCAGACTCAGCTAGATCTTTCAAATCCTGAAACGAACAAGGCAACTCGACCGATTGGCAGCGAGTCTGACTTGCTTTCGGCCCCTCAATCAAAGCCGGAATGATCTGATCTCCGCTCTGAGTGAAGACATACCGTGTGTAACCCACCCGGCCCATAGGACGGTCAGGCATCACCGAAGGAGCGAATGCATCCAACTTTGGTGCGTTAGCAGCCTGATCCAAAGCCAAGGTCGGATCATCAGAATCAGATAGAACAACTGCTTCCCCGATGCTTGTACTAGTGACAGGGGCCGTTGGTTCTGTTTCCGCGACAGTTGACTCAGAATCAACTGAAGTATCACTCGACGTCGCAGAAGAAGAAACGGCGTCATCGTTCCCAGAACAACAGACCAGCAACAATGATGCAGCCAAACACGCGAACCTTCGAAACCTCAACCAAGTCATGCCGATATTGTGCGCCGTTAAGCCCTATAAACGACTGATCCGCTGGAATTTAAAAAAATTCTTATAAACGATGGACTTCCTGACCCACCGAATGGCGCATACCGCAACCAACTGGAACGATGGAATATACCTAGGAGGCATCAATGGAAGATTTCAACGCAAAGATGGCAGTTGTCACCGGTGCCGGAACTGGCATGGGGCGCGAGCTAGTTCGTCAGTTAACCGCAAAGGGTTGTCATGTAGCTATGTGCGACATCAACCCCGACAACATGACCGAAACCGAACAAATAGCGCTCTCTGAAACAACTCACGATGTCCGCCTGACGTCACACGTCTGTGACGTTTCAGATGAAGCTGACGTGCTGGCTTTCAGAGACCAACTTCTAGCGCGACATGCAGTCGATTCTTTAGACCTCGTTTTCAACAACGCGGGAATCGGAGGCGGAGGCAGCTTCGTAACCGACGAAGATCGAATGGCTTGGGAAAAGACCTTCGATGTCTGTTGGTATGGCGTGTACAACGGCAGTCGTGCTTTCCTCCCACTCCTAGTCCGCAGCGAACAAGGACATCTAGTCAACACCAGCAGCATTAACGGCTTTTGGGCAACCGTCGGACCAGACGTACCCCACACCGCATATTGCGCCGCCAAGTTTGCAGTTAAAGGATTCACCGAAGCACTAAATGTTGACTTGCAACTCCATGCACCTCACGTAACCGCACACGTAGTGATGCCAGGACACATAGGAACAGAAATAGGTCTCAACAGCACCGCTGCTCACGGTGGCCCAGATTTGGAACGAATCCGCAAAAACCTTGCCGAACGAGGGGCAGACGTCGACCAACTAACCGACGCCGACCTAAGCAACCTAGTCACCCTACAAGGAGAAAAATTCAGAGATGAAGCTCCTACGACAGCAGCCCAAGCTTCTGAAATTATCCTCGACGCAGTCCTAGAAAACAGGTGGCGAATCCTTGTTGGAGACGATGCGGTAGTCATTGACGAACTAGTTCGCGAAGACCCTGAATCAGCCTATGAAACCGAGTTTCTCCAAAGGATCGTCGAGCGAGGACACCTCGAATTCTTTCGTATCCGTTGAATCTGACGCAAAAAGGTGTATTAGTTGCCGAGTATGGAACTAGCACAAGGACCCAGAGTCCGTTTCTCACCGTTTTACCGCCGTTCCCAAGAGGCCGGTATTCAAGTAGCAAGCGTCTACAACAAGATGGTCCTGCCAGTAGCGACGGACGACCCAAACGAAGATTATGAAGCGCTCACTCAACGCGTAGCTATATGGGACGTCGGCTGTCAACGGCAAGTCCAAGTTCACGGACCCGATGCTCTCAAACTGTCTACCTATGTGAGTGCAAGAGATCTATCTAACCTCAAGATTGGCATCGCCAAATATGCGCCCTTGTGTGACTACCAGGGTCGATTAATCAATGACCCTGTGGTCCTTCGAATCGATGAAGAAACAGTCTGGTTCTCGGTAGCCGATTCAGACGTGTTGCTGTGGATACGGGCAATAGCTGGTGAACGAGGTGACGAAGTAGAAATCAGCGAACCCGACGTGAGCCCTTTGGCAGTGCAAGGTCCCAACGCCGCAGAATTAGCAACGCAAGTGTTCGGTGATTGGGTCAAAGATCTAAAATTTTTTCACTTTCGCCGAATCACCCACCAAGGCATCCCGTTGGTCTTGTCACGCTCAGGTTGGAGCAAACAAGGAGGATTTGAGTTATTCCTAGAAGACGGAGCCAAAGGGGAACAACTTTGGGATCTGATCTGGGATGCGGGTCAACAGTTCGGGATTCGAGCAGGTGGTCCAAACAACACAGAACGAATGGAGAACTTCCTCTTCTCTTGGGGCTCCGACGCCGGTCGAGATTGCGACCCTTATGAATCAGGAATCGGGCACTACGTCGACCTAGGCGCTGAACATGACTTCATAGGTAAAGCAGCCCTGAAGAATAAACGTGCCGAGGGTCCCGACCGAGAACTCAAAGGCTTACTAATCGACGGTGAACCGCTTAACGCCAACTCGGCGCCAGTCGGGTTAAGGAACCCCAACGGCTCATATGCGGGCCAAACGCGAATCGTTTGTTACTCACCGAAATACCAACGAAATTTAGGTTTGGGTGTTGTTGAAGTGCCACAAAACCTGCCTGGCACCAAGGTGCAGGTTGAAACAAGTGACGGTTGGCGCCCCGCGATAGTGGCTGACTTACCATTTGATCTGTAGTTGGGCTGTTCTGCCGCTAGCCTGACCAGATCTGCGGGCGTAGTTCAATGGCTAGAACCCCAGCCTTCCAAGCTGATGATGCGAGTTCGATTCTCGTCGCCCGCTCCAACGAGAACCCGGTAACCCAATAGGGGACACAGGCCACCACTCCGATAGAATTTCGCGCTTGTGAAGACCACCGTTACAGAAGTTGATCCCGCAGATCTCGAAGTCGACGAAAACGAAGATCAAGAAACGTCGAACGCCGATGAAGAAACACAGGAACGTATCTTCGGTCCCCGAGTCAGATTGACCGTCGAAGTCGACCAAGAAACGTTCGACAAAGCCATCGAACAAGCGTTTCGAAAAATCGCTCAAGAAGTCCGAGTCCCAGGATTCAGAAAAGGAAAGGCCCCACGGCCAGTACTTGAATCCCATATCGGAACCGAATACGCGAGAGCACAAGCTTTAGAAGACGCTATCCCCGGTTACTACGCAGACGCTGTTCGGGCCGAAGGAGTTGATGTCATCGCAGCACCGGATCTGTCGCTGACCAGCGGAGAAGAAGACGGCCCCGTATCTTTCGAAGCCGTAGTCGAGACTCGACCCGTGATCTCAGTTGACGGGTACGCCGACCTCGAAGTTGAAGTACCCAAACCAACACCTAGCGATGAAGAAGTCCAAGAACAACTAGACGTCCAGCGTCGCCAATCAGCAGAGCTCGTCGACGTAGAACGACCAGCATCCTCAGGTGACCAAGTCTCCATCGATATTCAAGGCACCGTCGATGGTGAAGCGCTCCCGGGACTAACTGCTGATGACTACCTTTACTCAGTGGGCAGCGGAGGAATAGTCGAAGAAGTAGACGAACAAATTGAAGGAGCACAAGCTGGAGACGAACTCAGCTTCAGCGCCAGTCACCCTGTACAAGACGACGTCACAATCGACTTCATAATCAAGGTCCAAGCCGTCAAAGAAGAAGTGCTCCCAGATCTAACCGACGAATGGGTCGAGGAAAACACTGAACACGACACCGTCGAAGAACTCAAAGCCGAAACCATCCAACGGATGACAATGATGAGGATCTTCCAAGCGAACGCAGCCATGCGAGAGAACACGGCAACAGCGCTCGCCGGGCTTGTCGAAGAATCAGTGCCAGATTCGATGGTCAACGGCGAAATGTCCGAACAGTTACAACAACTTGCTATGCGACTCCAAGGTCAAGGGATGAACCTCGAAACTTGGATGCAAATGACAGGCCAGGACCCAGAAACGTTCACCGAAGAACTACGAGAAGCGGCCGAAAGATCCGCAAAGGTTGATCTAGCCCTAAGGGCAATAGCGACCGACGAGAACATCGAAGTAGACGACGAAGACATCGAAGAAGAACTTGAAAGAATGGCGGAACAATTTCAGACGTCTGTCCATGACCTCAGACACCAAATCGAAGACCACGGTGACGGACTTGGTCCCATAGAAGCAGAAATTGGCAAAAGAAAAGCGCTCGAATGGTTAGTAGCGGAAGTCAACCTGATCGACGAAGAAGGCAACAGCGTTGACCGTGACGAGATGGAACTTCCCGACATGACCGCATCCGACCCAGATGAAGACGTTGACAGCGCTACGGTTGACGAAGACGAACCACAAACAGAAGACGATTCAGAACAGGATGAGGAAAAGTGAGCCTTGACGCACAGAACTACCTAGTCCCCACGGTTGTAGAACAAACCAACCGAGGAGAACGCGCATACGACCTTTACTCCCGCCTCCTCAAAGAAAACATCATTTTCTTGGGAACCCCAATCGACGACACAATCGCCAACCTGGTTTGCGCCCAAATGATTCATCTCGAATCAGAAAACCCCGACCGGGATATCAACATCTACATCAACTCACCCGGCGGCGACATCAACGCCTTGTTCGCAATCTATGACACCAGTCAGTACATACGAAACGACATCACAACCATTTGCCTCGGCCAAGCCGCCTCAGCTGCTGCTGTTCTACTCGCAGCAGGCACCCCAGGAAAAAGAATGGCGCTCCCACACGCCAGAGTCCTCCTTCACCAGCCCTTCGGTCAGGCCATGGGACAAGCGACTGACATTGAACTCGCTGCCAGAGAAATCGATCGGATGAGGGGCTTACTAGAAGGAATCTTGGCTCGTCATACAGGACAAGACCTTGACCGTATCCACACTGACACTGATAGAGACTTCATCATGGACGCTGAAGCAGCTAAAGAGTACGGAATTATCGACGATGTAATCGATAGCCGCGAAGTGGCAGAAGATGGGCCGATCCGAGCAGCCTCATAATTCCGCTGTTCATAACTCAAATGACTCGGTACTCTCATCTGGTACCCCAACACAAACAACTAATGCGTCAGGTAGCACACGTTTACCTCTGAACGTCCCCCCGTTCCGATCCGACTGTGCCATCCTTAGCAAACGGCTACCGACCCGCATTGGGCCGGATAACCAGAATGAGGTATCAGTAACGTGGCGAAATTCGGAGAGGGCGGAGAGCTACTCAAATGCTCCTTCTGCGGAAAATCTCAGAAACAAGTCAAAAAGCTTATCGCCGGGCCCGGGGTGTACATCTGCGATGAGTGCATCGACCTATGCAACGAAATCATTGAAGAAGAACTCGCCGATAACACGGAAGTAAGTTTCGACGAAGTTCCTAAACCTACGGAGATTTTCGACTTCCTCAACGAATACATCATCGGACAAGAACGAACCAAAAAGATCCTGTCGGTCGCTGTATACAACCACTACAAACGAGTCCAATTCGGCCAAAGCCTCGAATCAGACGTCGAAATTGCCAAATCCAACATCATGCTTATCGGCCCAACGGGCTGCGGCAAAACAATGATGGCCCAAACACTCGCCCGTATGCTCAACGTGCCCTTCGCCATAGCTGACGCGACAGCTCTCACCGAAGCCGGATACGTAGGCGAGGACGTAGAAAATATTTTACTCAAGCTCATCCAAGCAGCCGATTACGACGTAAAAAGAGCCGAAACCGGCATTATCTACATTGATGAGATCGACAAAGTCGCACGCAAAGCAGAAAATCCGTCAATAACACGAGATGTTTCGGGAGAAGGCGTCCAACAAGCTCTCCTCAAAATCCTCGAAGGAACGCAAGCTTCAGTGCCACCGCAAGGTGGGCGAAAGCACCCACATCAAGAGTTCCTGCAAATAGACACCAGCAACGTTCTGTTCATCTGCGGAGGTGCTTTCGACGGATTAGAGCGTGTCATAGCCGACCGGATCGGAAAGCGAGCGGTTGGATTCGGCGCGGACGTCAAATCGGTGAACGAGAGAGGAAATCTGGAACTCCTACCCGAAGTTCTGCCAGAAGACCTTCAAAAATATGGGCTTATCCCCGAATTCATCGGCCGTCTTCCAGTCGTAGGCGTAGTCGACGAACTTGACCACTCGACGCTCACCAGCATTCTCCTAGAACCCCGCAACGCGCTGATCAAGCAATATCAACGCATGTTCGAACTTGACGGTGTTGAACTCGAATTTACCGATGAAGCGATAAGCGCTGTCGTAGACCAAGCGTTGCTGCGCAACACTGGAGCTCGTGGTCTGCGAGCGATTCTAGAAGAGGTACTCCTAGGCGTCATGTACGAGGTGCCCAGTAGAGAAGATATCGCTCGATGCATCATCGACCGTGATGTCGTTCTCGACAAGGTAAACCCGACCCTGGTGCCACGTAGGGATGACACCGGTGGCGAGCGCCAAGCTTCCTAAGCGATCAAAAAATCGCCAACGCCGTACCGGCGACGCACCTCAGACTCTTGATACCTACGACCAAGCTTTGCAATGGTTGCAGGGTCATTACAACCTTGAAAAACAGCTCGGGAAAGATGAAACAACACCACCGTCTTTAGAGCGAATGACTCTGCTGATGGAACTGTTAGGTAACCCCCACAAAGACATTCCAGCCATCCACATCACAGGAACAAACGGCAAAGGCAGCACTTCACGAATGCTGGTAGAGCTCATCGGGGCGACCGGACTTGATGTAGGTAGCTACACGTCACCCCACATCGACAGCGTCAACGACCGAATCATGATTGCGAACCAACCTCTCGACGACGAATCGATGACCCTCGCACTTTCAGAGATAGCGCAAGTAGAGCAATGGGTAATCGAAGCAACCGGCGAACCGCCGAGCTACTTCGAAATTTTGTGCGCTGCTGCCTACAACTGGTTCGCTGCGACAGCTGTAGACGTCAACGTCATCGAAGTTGGTATGGGCGGCAGATGGGACGCGACGAACGTCATCGACGCCCAAGTAGCGGTGATAACCAACATTGGTTCGGACCACCTGGAAATAATCGGACCGACGCTCGTCGATATAGCCCGCGAAAAAGCAGGCATTATCTCCAACGAAACGCACGTAATTTGCGGAGAAACTTCATCTGACTTAGCTGGAGTCATCGCTGCTGTCGAATGCCGAGATATATGGCACCGGCACCAAGATTTCGACGCTTCAGAAGATCGCCTAGCTGTAGGAGGTCGTCTGGTAGACCTCTCAACACCGTACGGAGTCCACGAAGAAATATTTCTCCCCGTTAATGGCGCCCACCAAACGGAGAACGCGGCGACTGCTGTCGCAGCGGCTGAAGCCTTTTTTGGTCGGCAATTGGACGCTGACATCATTTCCGCAGCTTTTGCTGACCTGGCCCTGCCAGCGCGATTCGAAATCGTACAAAGGCAACCAATGATCATTCTCGACGGAGCACACAACCCGCCCGCTTGTCGTGTAGTAGCCGAAACATTGTTTCAAGACTTCGCAACAGAAGAACAACCGGTCCTAGTGATTGGCGTTAATAGGCCACGCGACCCTCAACAGCTTTTGGATGCTCTCAACGCAAAAGAATTTTCGAAAATTATTGCAACAGCCGCCGACTGGCCACGGGCAGTGCCAGCAGATGAACTAGCGACTGCTATAGAAGCCAGCGGCGTAGTCGTCGAAGCGGTCCCTCGAGTCTCAGACGCTATAGATCGCGCTATCGAAATCAGTGGTGAGAACGGCACCGTGCTCGTCACAGGATCACTGTACGTAGCTTCCGAGGCCCGAAGTCAACTCGTCGAAACCTCGCGGTAGCCTTATCACCAAAGAGTTGGAAGAGTTCAAGGAGATCTAGTGCCCCGTACATTTGTGATTTGCAAGCCTGACGCCGTCGAGCGTGGTCTTGTAGGTGAAATCATCGGCCGTCTGGAACGCAAAGGCTTGCAAATAAGCCGAGCTGAACTCCGAACGATCGAACGGGCCACAGCAGAAGTTCACTATGGAGAACATGAAGGCAAACCGTTCTTCGATGACCTGATCGGCTTTATCACCCGCTCACCAGCCATGCTTATGGTTGTGGAAGGCCCTTCTGACGCGGGGGACGAGATTTTCGCGGTTGTTCGTAACCTGATGGGGAGCACCAACCCGGCGACTGCTGCACCGGGCACTATTCGCGGGGATTACGGACTTGTAGTTACAGAAAATCTGGTTCATGGATCCGACTCAACCGAATCGGCTGAACGCGAAATCAATATCTTCTTCCCAGGACTCTGATTGGGAAACCCATGACCCGTAAAGATGCGACTCGAAGAACATTCACGTTCATCAACGAGGCAAATTCTTTCGCGGCGCGGGTCGGGTGCTTACGGTGAGGGGTGGTTCGAGCCTTCGCAGCCTCGGAGGAAGAGATATTGCAGTCGACTTAGGAACCGCAAACACACTTGTTTACGTTCGAGGTAGAGGCATTGTTCTAGATGAACCATCTGTTGTAGCTATGGACGTGGCCAAGGGCATTCCACTTGCTGTTGGTCATGAGGCGAAAAGGATGGCCGGAAGAACCCCGGATCATATTCAAGTAGTACGACCTCTCAAAGATGGCGTGATCGCAGATTTCGATGTGTGTGAGAAAATGCTGCGCTACTTCATCGATCAGATCTCAGGAAGTCGCTGGTCTAAACCACGGATGGTCATATGTGTTCCCTCCGGTATCACTGGGGTAGAACAACGAGCAGTTCAAGAAGCTGCTGAATATGCAGGGGCACGCAAACCAGCCTTCATTATTGAGGAACCTATGGCCGCGGCGATAGGAGCGGGCCTTCCTATTCAGTCGCCACACGGCAGCATGATTGTTGATATCGGCGGAGGAACTACCGAAGTCGCAGTCATCTCTCTTGGAGGAATGGTTGCAAGCCAGTCGACACGAGTTGGAGGCGACCTCTTAGATGACGCAATCACGCAATATGTGAAGAAGGAATACAGCGTCGCGCTTGGTGAAAGCACTGCAGAGGAAGTGAAAGTCGCCCTCGGGTCAGCATGGCCTCTCCAAGATGAAATGTATGCAGAAATACGAGGCAGAGATTTAGTTACTGGACTGCCCAAGACGGTCACCGTCAGCAGCGTTGAGATGCGAGAAGCCCTAGAAGAGGGGGTGAGCTCAATAATCGACGCAGTCAAGTCAACGCTTGACCAGACCCCTCCCGAACTAGCCGCAGACATCATGGATGAAGGCATCATGATGGCAGGAGGTGGAGCTCTGTTAAGAGGCTTGGACCAACGCTTAGCCAACGAAACAGGAATGCCGATCCGTATTGCTGTCGACCCTCTTTATGCGGTGGCAAGAGGCTCAGGGCAGGCCTTAGAAGAGTTCGAAGTTCTTAGAGGCGTGCTCTTCTCATCCGGTAACCAGTATTAAAACGGAATCAGTTGTGGCACGCCGTTCAAGCATGAACAGAACTCGAAGCTCCCGCTTTCGACTAGCGCTACTCGTTCTCACATCTCTAATCCTTATCACCATCGATCTTCGCTCCGAGGGCGGAGTAATCGATAGTGCTCGCGGCGCAGTTCTTGACGCCCTTGGACCTTTGCGGTCAACCTCAGCGAGCATATTCGAACCCATCGGCGGGGCTTGGGAAGCGGTCACTAGCTACGACGACCTCGAAGCTCGAAATGCACTGCTTCGTGCCAAAATTGCTGAACTACAAAACTCGGTGCTCGAAGTAGGCGAAATCGAGCGGGAAAGAAAAGCCCTCCTGTCTTTATTAGGAGCTCGCGACCGCGTCGCTCAGGTTGGCCGTCGCACAGCGCGCGTCATCGATGCCCCAATATCGAACTATCAACGCACCCTAGAACTCGATAAAGGTTCGCGTGACGGCCTTGTAGTGGGCATGCCGGTTGAAACTGGAGCGGGCGTCATAGGAAGGATCTCGGCTGTATCGGTAACTCGTTCCCAAGTTGAATTGCTCACTGACCCTAACTTTGATGTGGGTGTTCGAATGGTCCGGTCAGGAGATGATGGAATCGCATCAGGACAAGGACAGAATCGGGAACTTGAAATCAGTTTCATTGAGCTAGATACCGTCGTTATACCTGGCGAGACAGTAGTAACGAGTGGCTTCCAGGGCAGCTCATTCCCAGAAGGTTTACTTATAGGCACCGTCGTGGATGTCGTCCCCAATGCAGTGCAGGGCACGCAGCGAATCACCCTCCATCCAGCAGCCGACTTAGACAGGCTTAGATGGGTTCAAGTCCTACTGTTCTACCCAGAAGCCCCCGAACCAGTCATTGTTGACAGAGTGCCCGAAGAACAAGGCTCTGACCTGTCATCTGAAGAGCCGACACCATGATTTTGGCGGGCAGAGAGATCTCTCGACTCGTCGCAATTTTTGTGACTGTCTTTTTGATTCAAATAGCAGTGATTCCCCACTTTCGGTTGGGTGGATACATCGTTGACCTGCCGGTGATCCTGGTAGTCCTCGTTGCCCTACATCTCGATGCGCCAAACGCAGCACTAGCCGGTTTCTTATCTGGTTTGTTCGTCGATCTCGTTCTACACACTCCCTTTGGAATGACGGCACTGACCTTTTCTCTAGCCGGGTACGGGACAAGCTCAGTTGCTAGCCAGATCACAGAGCGAAACATTTTTGTTAGGTCCTTCACCGTCGCTCTCCTCGCGGCTACAGCGACCTCGTTATTCGCCGGCATCGGGGCACTCATCGGCCTCGAGTACGTCACGCGACGAGAGCTAGGTGCAATAGCGCTCGTCACTGCAGTTGCAGCGTTACCGATAACGCTGGTGCTAGCCCCTCTTGTCCGATGGGCATTTCCTCTTGAAACAGTCCAGATTAATGAATGACCAACTGAGCCGGCGGCTGGCGTTCGTAGGAATACTAATTATCGGACTATTTGCAGCACTTTTTACAAGGGCCTGGTATTTGCAAGTCCTTACAAACGAAGAGCTCGCTGACAAAGCTTTCTTAAACCATGTGGAAATTGTGGTGACAGAACCTACCCGCGGCCGCATCCTTGACCGGCACGGCGTGGTACTGGCCGACAACACTAGGACCGGCGTCGTAACGGTAAACCAATCCCGATACGCGCCTGGACAAGTCGAATACGTCTTGGAGCAGCTTTCTGGTCTGCTTAACATTCCGGTATCGCTGATGAGCGAACGTCTAAAAGACCAACAAACACACCCACTAGCAGCGAAAGTGGTTGCCACCGGACTTGATGAATACGGCTTATTGCGGGTGGCAGAGCAGTCTTTGCCTGGGGTCGAAGCCAAATGGGTTATGAATCGGGTCTACCCCCAAAATGAACTTGCTTCCCATGTGATCGGCTATGTCGGTGCCATGTCCCAAGGCCAACAAGACCGTTTCCTCAAGGAAGGCTATCTTCCATCCGAACGAGTCGGAAAAGCCGGCATAGAACAAATTTTCGAAACAGACCTTCATGGCCGCCCAGGGCGAACCGAATTAGAAGTAGACAGCACTGGCCGGGTACACCAGATCGTCAGCCAAACGAAACCGGAACCAGGCTCTGACATTCATTTAACTATTGACGCTGATCTACAAGCTGCGACTGAGTCATACCTGAGACAAGGTCTTATCGCTGCACGCAAAACAGTGAGCGACGACAGTGGCTTCTTCTATCCAGCCATCGGCGGCTCTGCAGTCGTGATGGACTTGCGAAATGGGGATGTTCTA
>CAJWBN010000056.1 GCA_913020735.1 uncultured Acidimicrobiaceae bacterium | reverse complement strand
CAAGTAATCCAAATACGAAGCCGCCGACTGTGTCCCAATCACCATCACCTGTTGAGATTCCGGTCAACTCTTCGAAGTCATCTACTGGGAGACGTCCCGAAAGCAGCAAGGTGCCGTCGGCTTCTTCTTGGACTAGTGATTCTTCTCGGTCGAACTCGTCAACTATTTCCCCGATGAGCTCTTCAAGGATGTCTTCGAGGCTCACAAGTCCTGCTGTTCCCCCGTATTCGTCGATGACTATAGCTAGGTGCGATTTTGAGGCCTGCATCTCTCGCATCAATTCGACCACTCGTTTTGATTCGGGAACGAAAACAGCGTCGCGTATCAGCGGATTCATGTCAGCGTTTGTTGGGTTCTGCAGTTGGGCTGCGACGAGGTCTTTTGACAGTACAAGACCGATGACATCGTCGACGGTGTCTCCAACCACAGGCAACCGGGTGAAACCTGTGTCTACGACAACGGTTAGTGCTTCTGACACAGATAGATCGCGAGCAAGGGTCACCATGTCTGGTCGAGGCACCATAACTTCGCGAACGATGGTGTCTCCAAGTTCGATGATTGATCCAATCAGGTGGGCTTCGTCGTCTTCGATCAGGCTTGCTTCAGCAGCTGCTTCGGCGAGGGCGACAAGTTCGTCTTCGACGATGCCCTCAGTGAGTTCTTCTCTGGGTCGTGGACCGCATCGACGTACAAGACTGATCAGTGGAAGCGCTAGCCATTGCAGGGGAACGAACCGGGAGATAAGTCGGGCAGGGCGAGCTAATAGCTTGGCCATGTCATCGTTTGCTTCGATAGCCCATCTTCTAGGAATTGCTTCTCCGAAGAGGAACAGGACTACAGCCGCGATGACCGCTGCTAACCAAGTGCTTCCAGTTGACTGCCCAATCGACACGGCGAGGGCTATCAAACCGACTTGGCAGACAACCCGAACGATTGTGATTGGGGTCAGGAGGACTTCGCGGTCAGCTATGAGTTCGTCGAGTTGGAGGTTGTCGTCGGCTGTTTCATCGAGCCCGGCTGCTCGAGCGCGGCCAAGCCGCACAAAGGTCACCTCGATTAATCGGAATGTGACAAGTGTCACTAGTAACACAACCGACAAAAGGGCAGCGATGGCGCCTCCCATCAGACGTTCTTTCCGGCAAAACCAGTGAGGTGCACCCGTTCACGCTCTTGCATTAGTTGTTGTTCCTGGCTTTCGGCATGGTCCATGCCCAACACGTGCAGTATTCCATGCACCAGTAACAGGTCGATTTCGTCTGTAAATGAACCTTGATGTCCAGGGTACGAACCTTTGTTTGTCGAACAGTTATCCGCTGCTACTGATGGACAGACGACAACGTCGCCGAGCATTAACGGAGCTTCGGTCGGGTTCGGTGATGACGGCGAATACTCATCAATCGGGAATGCCAACACGTCGGTCGGGCCTTCATGACCCATGTGTTGTTCGTTGAGTGCCTTTATCGCTTCCGGTGAAACGAAAGTTACGGAAAGTTCACTGACGCCAACGACTCCTTCGCCGACAAGCACTGAGATCGCGAGCTGTCGGTACCGTTCCAAGTCGAGTTCGAAGTCGTTTTGTTCATCGAACACATGCACGTCTAACTGTCTTTGTTTTTTTGGTTTCGGCTGGCGAGCCGCCGACTCTAAAGATTCAGAATGTGTCACGGATTTTTGGGCATTGAGTCGCGTTTTTCGTAGGCATCGACAATTGCTTGAACGATCCGGTGACGGACGATATCTCGTCCTTGGAGATGTGCGAATGCCACGTCGGGAACATTGTTCAGGGTGCCTTCGACGTCCCTTAAACCACTTTTGCCGCCAGGGACATCTACTTGTGTGACATCGCCAGTCACAACTACTCGCGACCCAAAGCCAATACGGGTCAAAAACATTTTCATTTGTTCAGGAGTGGTGTTCTGAGCTTCGTCGAGGATGATGAAGCTGTCATTGAGGGTTCGGCCGCGCATAAAGGCCAATGGCGCCACTTCGACGGTGTTTTTCTCAAAAAGACGTTCAGCTGCCTCAACATCGAACATGTCGTAGAGGGCGTCATATAACGGTCGCAAGTAGGGATCGACTTTGGCCATCAGGTCTCCGGGCAAGAAACCCAGGCGTTCGCCTGCTTCCACGGCGGGACGGGTGAGCACAATCCGGCGAACCTGTTTAGCCATGAGAGCTTCTACCGCTAGTGCGACAGCCAACCAAGTTTTGCCAGTACCAGCGGGGCCTATTGCGAAGGTGACAATGTTTTTTCTTACCGTCTCCACGTATGACTTTTGACCAGAGCTTTTGGCCCGAATAATGCGTCCATTAGGCGCTTTCAGAACTCGTGTAGAGAGAACTTCACTGGGGCTCTCGTCTGATTTGACCATGTCAATCATTCGAGTGACTTCTGCTTCTCCGAGCCGTTGGCCGCCTTCAAGGACTTGAACTAACTCAGAGAAGACCTGACCGACGATCGGTGCTTCTGGGCCTTCAACGGTGATCTCGTTGCCGCGAACATGAATGACAGCCGCGTTGAAGTGATCTTCAACGATCCGTAGATGTTCATCTCTTTGACCCAAAACGCCAACCATCAGATGGTTGCCTGGCACGTGAATTCTTACTTGGGTGTCGCTCAAATCCGCTCCTGCGACTGCGAACTAAGACATGAGGCTAGCGCCGGTAGATGTTGTCGCGATGGAGAATTACGAAACGAGATGCCACAGTCACCAAGTTTTCCAAGAAGAACGGCTTTGTTACAGGCCAGTTGAGTGGTTCTAGATGTGCCGTTTTAGGAAATCAACTTGCAACAACAGCAAATTTTCGGCGACCTCTTCTTGTGGAGTCATGTGAGTTGTGTCCGATAAGGGCAGCACTTCGTGAGGGTGGCCCGCTTCTAAGAGCGCAGATGAAAGCTGGAGGGTGTGGGCAGCGACAACGTTGTCGTCAGCCAAACCGTGTATCAGCATGAGTGGCCGTTGCACTTCGGCTCTGTCGACAAGTAACGAAGTCCGCTCGTAGTTAGCGGGTTCTTCTTCAGGGTGACCTAAGTATCGTTCTGTGTAGTGCGTGTCATAGAGTCGCCAGTCGGTCACTGGCGCGCCTACTACCGCTGCATGAAACATGTCGGGGCGGCGAAGAACCGCTAATGCGGCTAAATAACCTCCGAAGGACCAGCCTCGGATACCGACTCGGGAGAGATCTACCCTGTCTCCATATATCTCTCCGATCTCGGTAAGCGCGTCGACCTGAGTTTGTAGAACCGGTTCAGCTAAGTCTCCTCGTACCTTGCGCTCCCATCCATTGCCTCGGCCAGGTGTTCCTGGCCCATCGGTCACGAGAACACAAAAACCTTGATCAGCGAGCCATTGCGAAGCCAGAAAGGCGTTGCGGCTTCTCATCACTCGTTGCGCGTGAGGTCCTCCGTATGGGTCCAACACAATCGGTAGTTGTTCTGCGGTCTCTGTTGTTGGAAAGAGCACAGCGGAATGGGCGTTGAGGCCTCCGGTTAGATGGAAGTGCACTTGTGGCGTTACGAGGGGTGTCGCCGAGAAATCGTCAACCGTCCAAACGGTTTCTCCTTTACTGACCGTGGTTACTGCAGGCTGTTCAATGGAGCTTTGATCTAACACAGTCACTGAGGACGAACTCTGTGCCTGTGTTACGCCGTTACCGTCAGTCAGACAGTCCGCTTTCTCACCATCGTGGGACCAGAGGTCAACGACGGTGGCATCCACAGACGCTGTATACAGAATTCTTGTTTCGTCAGCAGCAACTAGGGAACGGACCCATTGATCGGGTGAAGATAGTGGTTGCTCGTTGAACAGCAGGGACCGGTTCTGCCCGTGTTCTTGGATTGTCAACCATCCATCTCGCCACCTTCGTGGCGTTCCAGGGACTATTTCGACCCAGTCAGGGTCGGTGATTTCTAGAACCGTTTTCGTTTGACCTGTGTTTTCGTCGGTTTCGAGTACTTGCATGGACTGTTGATCACGGCTTTGCACAACCAAAGTTAAAGGTTGGTTCTCTTCCCAGTTCACGTCGACTAGATAGGGGTGGGCTGTGTGGTCCCATGTGACTTCTTTGCGGGACGCGTCATCGGTGTTGATGATGTACAGCTGAACGTCAGCGTTAGATCCTCCTGCAGCGGGGTATCTGATCTCTTGCGGGGTTCTGGCGGGGTCGTTGGGTGCGGCTATGTGCCATGTTGTGACACTGCTGACGTCTACGCGAGTAACCGCCAGTTTTGTTCCTGTCGGATCCCACCAGTGGCCGCGGCTACGGCGCATTTCTTCCGCTGCTACGAACTCTGCGCTCCCCCAGCTCACCGTCTCTCCGTCTCCTTCGACGATCGAGTGGGCAGCTACTGAGCCGTCAGTCGGAGCTATGTAAACGCCGTCGTTGACTACAAATGAAACAAGTTGGCCATCTTGAGATATTCGAGGATCAAAGGCCCCATCAGAGTTCTCAATTACCGTCAACGAACCTGACGAAGTAGTACTGATGAATAGCTCACCTCCAAGGCTGAACGCAGCTAGCGAGCCGGTTCCGTCGACTGAATATGCGGTGATTCCTCCGGCGCTTTCTCGTGCTCGTTCTCTTCGTGCCTGTTCTGCTGCTGGAAGCGCAGCAGGGTCTTCAGCGCCGATTTCTCGGGGATCGACTATCAGCCGTTCGATTCCTGTGTCGGTGTTGATCGCCCACAACGCGTTGACAGTGTCTTCGGAGCCCGAACTTCGCAAAAAGAGGACGTCGGCGCCGTCTTCAGCGATCGAGAAGTTACGTGGTGACCCCAAACTGAACCGTTGGGTTCGAGCATATTGACGCGGAAAACTGTCTGACACACTGACGACGGTAGTCCTCGTTACCCTCAAGGGCGTGTTGCTACCAGAACCTTCCTCTTTCGAAGAGCTCTCCGACGACAAAAAGGCTTTGTGGGCCAAGTACGGCTCGGGATCAAATCCACTTTTTATTCGGTTAATTGGCGTGAACATCGACGAGGTCCGCAAGGATTATTGTCGGCTGTCGCTTCCGTTTCGGGAGGATCTCCTTCAAGCGGGCGGCGCTGTGCATGGAGGGGTGATTTCGACGTTGCTGGACACTGCTTGTGTACCAGCAGTAGGCAGCGGTTTCGACAAAGCGCGTCCTTACAGCACCATTTCCATGCAAGTTCAGTTTTTATCTGGTGCGTCTCAAAGCGATCTCGAAGCTGTCGGTTGGGTGGTTAAGCGTGGCAAATCGATTGCTTTTTGTAATTCGGCGGTGCAGACCACAGACGGCAAGCTTCTTGCGACCGCGTCTCTAACTTTCAAGATTTAGTTCTGCAACTGCGAGCCGAGGTCAGCTATCCGTCTTATTGGCGACTGATAACACGTCACCGGCTGTTGGATTTACCATCACCGTTTCACCCACTTGAACGGTGGGAACGATTTCGTTTCCTTGGGCGTGGGCTCGAACGAATTCAGCAGCTTCGTGGTCTTCCCAGATGTTGCGAAAGTGAATTGTCAGGTCGCTATCGGCGAGTTGACGTTCCAATGCCATACAAAATCCGCAGCCTGGACGCCAAAAGATCGTGACTTCTTGGCCGCTTGCGGTCATCGTCCCACAGCTTTCAAGCTTTCATATATTTTTTTGCAGTCTGGGCAAACTGGAAACTTTTCGGGATTGCGGTTCGGCACCCATTTCTTTCCGCAAAGTGCCCTGACGGGATTACCAGTTACTGCCGAACGTGTCATGTCAGTCTTATTGACGTAGTGGGCGAAGCGTTCGTGGTCGCCGTCATCAAGAAGATTCTCTGATCTTTGATCTAGGACAGTGCTCTCAGACATTTCAATCTCATACTCTAGGCAGTTCAGGTCAGATATGGTGCGGTGAGGGACCTATTCCAAACACAGGGGGGAAAGTGGCCGATCGCTCTGAGCGCGTTGACTCTGCTGCTGGTTGGTTAGTTGTTGCTGCTACGGCAACTGCAACCTTCGCTGTGTTCGGGGTCGCTTACAGCTTCGGCGCTGTGTTTACCGCCATTCGAGAAGAATTCGGAGTGGGTAAAGGCCAGGCGGCACTCTTTTTCTCCATCACTACCTTCATATATTTCGTTGTCGGCGTTTTCACAGGTCGACTAGCTGACCGTTACGGCCCGAGACCGATCCTGCTCGCAGGCGCCGTATCTATGGGCCTTGGACTGTTCTTAACATCGTTGGTAAACAACATCGCCCTCGGCTATCTGACTTATGGGATGGGTGTGGGCATTGGAGTTGGCTGCGCTTACGTTCCCATGGTCGCGACGGTCGGTGGTTGGTTCGAAAAGGACCGAACGAAAGCTATGGGAGTGGCAGTCGCTGGGATTGGGGTTGGCACTCTCGTCGGGGCCCCATTAGCGAAACAGCTTGTGATCTCCTACGGCTGGAGAAACACCTTCGTGGTCCTCGGCATCGGCTCTGCGGCTCTTTTAGGTTTGGCGGCGATAGGGGCACGACGCCCGCCCGGGTCTGGAACCCAGGAACCGCCACCTCCCTTGCGACTGTTACTAAAAGACAGCAGATTCGTTTGGTTGTACGTGTCCATGACGTTTCTCAGCGCGGGCTTATTTGTCCCGATGGTTTATCTCGATGACTACCTGGAATCGCAAGGCAGAACAGGTGGCGCTCTTCTCATCGGGATCATTGGTGCAACCTCAGTAGTGGGACGATTAGCCCTCGGGGCAGTTGCTTCCAAAGTCGACCTAATGCGCCTCTACCAGGTTTGTGTCATCGCGTTAGGAGCAAGTTACGTAATTTGGATACTGGCCGGCGCGAACTACACAGCTCTAGTCGTATTCACGATATGCATGGGTACCGCTTACGGTGGCTGGATAGCTTTGTCGCCTGCAGTCACCGCATACCTTTTCGGGCCCATTGGATTAGGTGGCGTTTTAGGCGCCTTGTACACCTCGGCCGGAATTGGTGGACTGGTCGGACCTCCAGTCATCGGTGTAGTGATTGATGCCACGAACTACGAGACAGCCATTGGTTTAGCGATCTGTCTGAGCGCTATATCACTTGTCCTTCTCATAGCAGCGAGTCGTGCTGCAGCTCCATCAACGCCTCCGTCAATTCACCTGACCGATGAGGCTGAAGAAACTAATCCGCAAGGAAGCGCTTGGCTTGTTCCTTCTCGCCATGGCGGGATGAGGCTTATTCGTCGATGAGTACGGGTGGGTTGTCCCACCCAATAGCTGCTGCGCCGTCTAAGTACCACTGAAGTATCGACCCAGCATCTGTCACGGACTCAACGTTGCCGTCGTCATCCAAGTTGAGGTTGGCTCCATAAATTTGAAACCAAACATCGGTTACTTCGACGTTGTCTTCTGGAACGAGGAGCGTATGAACTGAACCTGCAGGCTCATATAAGAACGAACCGGCGCGATTTACGTATTCGCTTTCTTGGTAATGCCAGCTACCAGTCATTGTGTAGGCATAAACCTGCCCGGTATGACGGTGAGTTTGTACCGCTGTTCCCGGTTGGAACCTGGTCCGAACAATCCACAATCCTTCGCTGATCTTTGCCGTCAGCAACTTGACTTGGTTCCCTCGCCCACTGTCGACCCACGGGAGGTCATCCTCACCGCGGTGTACTGCGCTCGGTTCAAGTTCAATCATCGTCATCGTGCTTCCCTTCCTCGTTATTGATGGTAGTTCTCACTCATCCGGTCCGAAGATCAAATCGAAAACCTCATCTGCTTTGCGTTCATGGTTACGGTGCACCAAAAGTTGAGGATTTACGTCGATTGCCCAACGCACACCTCTCGCGTCGAGTTGGGTAGTTAACTCAGCAATTTGTTCGATGGTTAGTTCATCAAGTTCATATGCGGGACCGTCAGTCGCGGCGATATCGAAAATGTCGATTTCCTCGGATATAAGGCCGGCAGACAACAAGGCTTGTGCTTGCTCAGTCAGCGCCTCTTCCTCATCGCCTTCTAACAGTTCGCCTTCAAGAATTTCATCATCATCCATGACAGTGATTATGTCGGTCTTTGGCCTCTAGTCTGCACATATGGGCATCGGCAGGTTTGATTCGCTATTACTGCTGTCGTTTGGCGGCCCTGAGGGCCCCGATGACGTGATGCCATTTCTTCGCAACGTTACGAAGGGACGGGGGGTTCCTGATGAGCGACTCGCTGTTGTCGCTGAACAGTACGCAGTGTTCGGGGGAAAGAGTCCCATCAATGGCCTCAACAGAGACCTGCTTGATTCGATCGAGGAAGAACTGTCTGATCGAGGTCATGATCTTCCGACGTTTTGGGGTAACAGAAACTGGCATCCGTTCCTTTCTGATGCCTTAAAAGCTTTGCAATCAGAGGGATACAAGTCGACGGTTTGTTTAGTGACCTCCGCTTTCAGTTCTTATTCAGGTTGTCGGCAATACCACGAGGATCTGGCGGTTGCCTCCTTAGAAGTACCAAGGCCACCGGAAATACAAAGGGTGAGAGTCTTTTGGAACCATCCTGATTTTCTTGGGACCGCAGCTGAATTGCTCACTGAAAGTCGCGTCAAAGCCAATTTGTCGAAAAACACACCGGTGTTACACACCGCTCACAGCTTGCCCGTATCTATGGCAGCAACTTCTGACTATGAAGCTCAACTCAACGAAGCGGCCCAAATCGTGAACGAGCTGGCTGGGATGGAAGGACCTTGCGAGGTGGTGTTTCAAAGTCGCAGCGGCCCACCTTCGGTCCCTTGGCTCGAACCAAGCATTGATGATCGTCTTCAAGAGTTAGCCGCTGATGGCCTATCAGAAGTACTCGTTCACCCTCTTGGGTTTATTGCTGACCATATGGAAGTTCTGTTTGATCTCGATACTCAGGCAGCCGCGGTGGCAGAACAATGCGGAATGACGATGGTGAGAACTCCCACTGTCGGAGCACATCCGCGGTTCGTGTCGATGATGGTTGATCTCGTTGAGGAAGCCGCCGGATTACGTGATGATCGACCAGCTCTGGGTGTCTCTGGTCCGAGACCCGACACGTGTCTTCTTGATTGTTGCCCAGCCCCGTCGCGTCCAGGTCGTTGAATTAGCCGGCTGCTTTGAATCGGTCTGCTACCGGTCCGGATTCGCCTGAGATCCAATGACTGCGGCAGCGTAATTCGTAGGTCACTTGTGCTGCAGAACCGTCATCTATAAGCACAACGTCGCCGTCATATACCTGAATTCCGTCGTGGAGTCGGGCGTTGTGGGTGGCTGCTTCTCCGCACCAACATCGTGCTTGTACTTGGAGTTCCATTCGTTCGTCGGCAATCTCCAGCAAACGGGCCGAGCCTGGGAATAACTTCCCACGAAAGTCAGTCAGCAACCCAAAGGCGTACACGTCAACGTCGAGTTCATCGACAACTTCAGCTAGCTGTTCAACTTGTGGGTCTGTATAGAACTGTGCCTCATCGCAGACGAGGTAATCCAACGCTCCGTGCGCTGCTTGATGGTTTCTGGCAAGCGAAACAAAATTAAGGTCTGGGTGGACTTCCACAGCTGGTGTTGAGACTCCCAACGCGCTTGAAACATGTGCGCCCGCCCGGTCGTGCATGCTGCACAGCAACCCCATGTTGGTCGCAGAAAGGTTGTGGTGGATTTGCAAAGCCAACGTTGACTTACCTGATGACATTGTTCCAAAGGAGAATCGTAGACGTCCCATGGTCAACAAATTACACAGATGTGATGCGTCATGAGGACACTTACCCGCAACCGCTTGTACTGCCACATGATCGACAGCTGTAACACGTGCCTGCGCGGACCATCTGGTCCCCGCAGGTAGAACACAACGGGGCGTCGCTCAACTGCGCCGAACCTGAAGATGGCGGGTCTGGAACTAGTTCAGCTCCGATAGCTGTTTCTACTGTCGCTTCCTCTAATCCTGGAAGGTGCTGTTCTATTCGTTCTTCGCTGGACAAAATACCGAGTTGCTGTCGTTCCTCAACTGACAGGTACTCCAATGCCAAACGGCGGAAAATGTAGTCAACCAAACTGCTCGCGATACGGAGCTCTGGATCGTCAGTGATTCCTGCTGGTTCAAATCGGACATTTGTGAACGCTTCAACATAGGACCGCAAAGGAACTCCGTATTGAAGGCCGTGGCTTACTGATATTGCGAAAGCATCCATGATGCCCGCAAGAGTTGACCCTTGCTTTGCCACAGTTAAGAACATCTCTCCTGGGCGTCCGTCGTCATACTCCCCGACTGTCATGTACCCATGACAGTCCGCCACTCGGAACGAAAAGGTTTTCGATCGGCGGGTACGTGGCATTTTCTTTCGCTCTGGTATTGCTTGCGCTTCAACAATTGCTGCGTTTACCGCTTCACCGATGAGGTCTTCGTCGTCGCGTACGGTCGATAAAGGTTGACCAACTTTGCAATTGTCTCGGTATATCGCAACAGCTTTCAATCCGAGTTGCCATGCCAGTAGGTGTAAATCTTCTACCTGTTCGATAGTGGCGCTTTCGGGCAAGTTGACGGTTTTAGATATAGCTCCAGACACGAACGGTTGCGCTGCCGCCATCATTCGAAGGTGACCCTCGTGATGAATCACGTTGTCGCCCATAGAGCATGCAAATACCGGGAGATCCGACTCGCGAAGGTGTGGAGCGTCGCTGCTCCCTCCACCGTCAAGTAAGTGACTTTCGATGTCTGCGATCTGTTCCGCGTCATAGCCCAGTCTGCGGAGTGCTCTCCCCACGGTGTTGTTAACAATTGTCAGGTCCCCGCCACCCACCAATTTTTTGAATTTGATGAGTCCTAGGTCGGGTTCGATTCCAGTCGTGTCGCAATCCATCATGAACGAAATGGTTCCTGTGGGAGCAATCACCGTCGCTTGGGAGTTCCTGATCCCATGTTGTTCGCAGCCTCTCACGGCTTCGTCCCATGACTTCTCAGCAGCTCTCATCAGATCGCGTGGCGCTGACTCTGGAACAGACGTTAAAGCTTCTCTATGGAAACCAAGAACCTGTTGCATTGCTTCGTTGTTGGACTTGTACCCCGCGAAGGCTCCGACCCGGCGAGCGAGATCAGCTGAAGTTGCATACGCATGCCCACTCATCAGTGCTGTAACCGCGCCTGTCCACGCCCGCGCCTCTTCGGAATCGTACGGAAGGCCTAACGCCATCAACATCGCACCAAGATTGGTGTAGCCAAGTCCGAGTTGACGAAAGTCGCGTGATGTCTGAGCTATAGGTTCCGTTGGATAGTCAGCGTTGCCGACCAGGATGTCCTGGGCAGTGAAGATGATTTGCACAGCATGACTGAAACCTTCGAGGTCGAATCGGTCATCGTCTTCTACGTCAAGGAACTTCAGTAAGTTGAGGCTCGCGAGGTTGCATGCAGAGTTGTCGAGATGAAGATATTCACTACATGGATTCGAGGCATTAATGGGACCCGTGTTTGGCGCTGTATGCCAACGATTAATAGTGCTGCTGAACTGAATACCCGGGTCAGCGCACTCCCACGCGGCCTCAGCTATCTGACGAAATAACATCCGAGCTGGGTGACGACTAATCACCGAGCCGTCAGTTCGAGCTGTTAGTTCCCACTCTTCATCGTTTTCGACCGCCTCCATGAACTCGTCACTGAGCCGAACCGAATTATTTGCGTTTTGATATTGGACCGAATGAACATCAGCTCCGTCAAGGTCCATGTCGAAACCGGCGTCACGCAGCACCCGCGCTTTACGTTCTTCCAACGCCTTACACCATATGAACTGCTCAACATCAGGGTGGTCATCGTCGAGTATCACCATCTTCGCGGCACGACGTGTTTTGCCACCACTTTTGATGGTGCCCGCTGAAGCATCAGCTCCTCGCATGAAGCTCACTGGCCCGCTTGCCTCCCCGCCGCCGCGAAGCGCCTCAGCTGAACCTCGGATGCGCGACAAGTTCACTCCAGCACCGGAGCCACCTTTAAATATTCGACCTTCCTCGGCGTACCAGTTGAGGATTGAATCCATGTCATCGTCGACCGCCAAAATAAAACATGCCGAAGCCTGCTGCGGAACGCCCTCAACTCCAATGTTGAACCACACCGGACTGTTAAAGGCGCATCGTTGATGCAGCAGTAACCAGGCAAGTTCTGCTTCGAAGGTGTCAGCCTCTTCCGCGTCAATGAAGTACCCATCTTTTTCGCCCCATTGTCGAATCGTTGAGGTGACACGTTGAATCACCTGACGCAACGAAGATTCGCGTCCCGCGCTTTCTAACGCACCACGAAAATATTTTTGGGCGACGATGTTCGAAGCGGTCGCGCTCCACTCAGCCGGAAATTCGATATCAAGCTGTTGAAAACTGACAGAACCATCAAGAAAATTGGTCAACCTGGCGTCTCGACGTTCCCACGCAACAGTTTCGTATGGGTCGACACCACTCTCAGAGAAGTGCCGCTTAATTCTGTCGACAGAAAAGGATGCCGTTTGATCAGAAGTGAGGGTCATCTTTTCTCCGGAAGTGCCTAATAGTTGGTCGAAAGTTTGCGGCGGGCTGGAGGCCAACCCAGTGGGTGTCGTTCCGCTTCGACCTGACCTCGAAGCTCGGAACCTCATTGTGGATCGCAAACCGAAAACCCGTTAAAGGTTCCCTGTTTGACCATCGCACTCCGTCCGCTAGTTGGTCACCCAACCCGCCGCATCCCCGAATGTAGGAACTATCGCTTGTGGATCGATAGAGGGATAACAAAATAGTTCTGTGGGTGAGTTGGGGATTTCTTTGGGGAGTTCTACACATCCAAAACGACCGACACTCGGTGTGGTCGCCCGGTATTTGCCTGCAAACTTTTCCGTGCATCGCTTCAGCCAGGCGACCCAAGGCGCTTAAGCCTCTGAACTGGGAAAACGTCAAGGGTTGTGTCGCTCGATGAGCAAGCATCTGCTGTCGACGCGCACATGTGGGTGCCACAGTCATTGAACAACGAGTTCCGGTGCCTGTGGAGAACCACTGATCGTGGTGAAAGGAATCTTTGCCTCGATTTCGAGATATGAGTCCCCTTCGGCCAGTTACCCGTGTCAACATCGTGGAGTGCATCGAATATTCCCTCCGCCCGTTTCTGAAGTCGAGGCTGACGACATTTACCGCGACGACAGGACCCCTACGTCGGGCCGCCCGTGGCTGATGATGAACATGATCGAGACAGTTGACGGGGTCACCGAGGTCGAAGGAGTTTCGGGGCCTCTGGGAAGCCCTGGCGACAAAGACATTTTCGGGACAATAAGAACACTGCCCGACATCATTTTGGTCGGGAGCAATACAGCCGTTGCCGAGCAGTACAGCCCTCCGTCGACCAGCGTCAGCACAAAGGCACGTCGTTTGACCAGTGGCGCGTGGCCGATTGCTCGCCTCGCAGTGGTCAGTGCCCAGCTCGATTTCGATCTCACGCTGCCGATGTTCACTCGACCTTCCCAACGTCCCATCGTCGTCACAACTACCAACGCCGACCCCAACAAAGTGGAACTTATAGCCGAGGTCGCCGATTTGATTCAATGCGGTGTCGACTCTGTCGACCTGGCAGAGGCATTGCGAGAAATGGCTGGTCTTGGCGCTCAATGGGTACTTTCCGAGGGAGGACCCTCCCTCAACGGAGCACTGCTTGCCGCAGGTCTAGTCGATGAGATTTTCGTCACCGTTGCACCCCTTTTGGGTGGTGGCCAAGCTCGCGGCATATCTCGTGGAAACACATTCTCTGAGATCGAAGAACTCGAATTACGGCATGTGTTAACTGAGGATCATTTCCTATTTCTTCGGTACACCAAAGCATCTCACCACGACGCTTCCCTTTAGCGAGCCCGCCAAGTTATGGCAGGAGCAATGCCTGTCCGGCGATTAAGGAATGACCGTTATTGATCTTCGCTATTCGATCAACCAAAGGTCGAAGATCTCCAGTGGGCTGCAACTTTCGGGCAATGGACCAAAGAGTGTCACCCGGTTTGACAATAACGATCTGTCCCGCTGCCAACGTTTCGCCGGCTGCACTTTCAAAAACAGTCTGTTGCGCCAAAGGCCGCTCAACCGCAGAGACTCCGAACAGGTCTGCCGCTACAGTCGCCACAAGCCAGGCGCCGGCTACTAGAAGCGTTAAACAGGCCAACCTGCGGCGCCAATACGTTGACTGAGCACATCTGGCTGAACTCATCTCCAGGTCAGAGTTCAAAGATTCGGGTCTCCCAGCAATCAACTGCAACTGTGGACGCTCGAAATAATCCCTATAGGCCGAATCGAACTCTTCTTCTGTAATAAGGCCCTTTTTTTTCAAAAAAGTAAGCCTTTTGACACCCGCTTCAATGGTTATACCTTTTTGTTTCATCTAATTATTATTAATTTTTGATTACAATAAAAAAATCTTAATTTTTTGTCAAGAAAAT
>CAJWBN010000055.1 GCA_913020735.1 uncultured Acidimicrobiaceae bacterium | reverse complement strand
GGTCCTGAATTCGCCTGGCACTTCTTGCCAAACCGGTTGACCCTTTAGCTCTCCAAAACCAATGCGACGATCAACTTCTCGTTCAGAGAGAAATATTCCCCAGCGGTACTCGGGCAACGTCACGTGAGAAAAGTGGGCCCAGCCCTCTTGTCCGACGTCTACTGCTGTCCGTAAATAAATCTCCTTATCTTGAAAGCTAACTGGACCCATCTCAGACCACCAGTTAGCGAATCGAGGTTGCCAATTCTCGAGCGCCCGCTGTAATCGCCTATCACCTACAAGATCAACATTGTTAGGAATTCTCTCTGAATAATCGATTGGTCTGTTCATTGAGTTTTCAGTCTGCTGTTGTGGTTACGTACGTCGATTATCGAATTCGGCTCGAGATCCGCTGCCGTAGCGTTGAAGTGCACCCTTCGGGCCACTTGCGTTTGGTCTAGTAAATACCCAATTCTGCCAGGCTGAAAGTCGAGCGAAGATCTTTGTGGCCATAGTTTCGGGCCCAGCAAAGCGCTGATTTGCCTCCATGGCGGTTAGGGCGTCCGCCGAGAAACTAGATCTTTCTTCGATAAATAGCCGAAGTTCTTCATCCCAGTCCAAATCATCTGGGATAGCGCTGACTAATCCTAATTGAGCGGCCTCTGCTGCCAGAATTTCCGAGGCTAAGAAGCCTGATAGGTGGCTTGAAGCTTCTTCGTTGCCCCAGAAGCGGGAACTCAATCTGCTGATTTCGTTCCACATCGGCACGACCCCAAAGTTGGTCTCCGTGAGTTGAATTGAGGCTGCCGGTAACGGATCTTCATGGTCTTCAAACTGCCCATCCAGCATGAAAATGCGATCTCCGGCTAGAGCTAACTCTAAAAGAATTCCAACAAAACACGATCCAGGTTCGACCGCCGCGATCAATGTCTTGGCGGTCAGATCGAGCCTCATTAAGCACCGCCTCCAAAGAAGTTGCAACTCGACCTGGTGGGATGTCGATGGGTCGATTAGTTGCGAATCCTGACCTATAGCGTCAGCGATGGATCCTTCCGTTCGTAAGACCACCGTGCCGATTTGTGGGTAGTCGAACCGGAGGCGGCACAGCACATCATCGAGTTCAAGAGCTGTGTTAAGGAGCCAGTTCGAACTTGAGGAAACAAATATCTTTAGCTCTGCGTGGGCCTCGAACAGGTCAACTTTTACCCATTCGTAATTTATGCGTTCTTCAGAAATCTCGGGCCGGATTGTTGGAAGTTCAGTGGGCTCCCCTTCTAATCGAGAGCTACTTCTAGCCAGCTCCATAGCCCGAAGCGTGACGGCTTCCTGAAAATTAGTGGGTGTAGCGAGCTCGTCGACCAATCCCCACTCAAGTGCTTCTTGGCCTGACACGCCCTCAGCTTTCGTCGCAAAAATATCTGCTCTATCTCGTCGGATATGCCTTTTGTCAGTTAGGCGTGTTAAACCCCCAGTTCCGGGGAGTACCCCAAGCAATGGGACTTCAGGCAAGGAAATCGAAGTGCTTCTATCGTCGACCAAAAGGATGTGGTCACATGCGAGCGCCAGTTCGTATCCGCCGCCTGAACACGCACCGTTGATAGCAGCAAGGAATTTGAGTCCGCTTGCAGTGCTCGCCTCCTCCATCTCGAGTCTTGTTTCGTTTGGGTATTTACAAAAGTTGACTTTGTGAGAATGATCGGCCGCTGCCAGCATTCGAATATTCGCTCCGGCGCAGAAAGTTCCTTCCAATCCACTCGTAATCACTACGCATTTCACAGAGGGGTACCCAAGACGAATGTGGCGGATAGCGTTTGCCAGCTCGATATCGACACCTATGTCGTAGCTGTTTAGCTTCAGCTCATATGTTCCAAATGCTGAGGCAGATGGGTTGACGCAAAGAGCCAAAGTAGCGATTTGGTCCTCAAAGGATAGATCCCAGTGCTGAAAGTCGTTCGGCGGGATATCAAAATTGGTCACATCTTTACCCTTGCGGAAGCGGTGTTTCCGGACATAGCGATCAAATTATGAGATGGCCTGTCGTATTTTCGTCTCACACTCTAAAACACGTGAGAGGCTGTTACCCCATAGCTAGCAGAAGGGAATTGTCTTGACTGGCAATGCTTTGCACCGATTTTTAATTGACCCGGCGACCATTTCTCCCGATGCTGTTGCACTCATTGATGCTCCGACGGGCCTTACCACCACCCGAAACGAACTATTAGAAGAGGCCCAGGCTGTAGCCAGGCAGCTGTTGAAGCACGGCGTCGTAGCAGAACAACGCATTTTGATTTGTGGTCTCGATACAAAGGCATTTCTCGCTTGGTTTTGGGGCGCAATGTGGATCGGCGCAATCCCTGTCCCAGTGTCGACGATGTTGACAGGAAAAGATTACAGTTTCCTTCTCGAGGACTCCCGGGCTGTGGGGCTCACTTTTTCTCCTGGTTTTGAAGAAGTGATGCGAGAAGCAATGCTCGACCAGCCATACCTTAAATGGTCTCAAATTGATGGTGACGTACCAGATTTGGTTGCTGAGATTGACCTCGGACCCCCCTTCCCGGCAGTTGATGATGACGTGGCGTTTTGGCTGTATACATCGGGTACCACAGGTTTTCCTAAAGGGGCAATGCACCGACACATCGACCTCGGATTCTGCACTGATGTTTACGCGAAATCTGTATTAGGCATGGATAGCGATGACGTGGTGTATTCAGTCGCCAAGCTTTTCTTTGCTTACGGACTCGGAAACGCAGGGTACTTTCCTGCAGGAACAGGGGCACAGTCGGTCTTGAATCCCGGAAGGCCGATACCAGAAGAAATTTCTGACCACGTCTTGACCTATCGGCCAACGATCTTCTTTGGAGTCCCGACATCCTTTGGTCAGCTTCTAAGTTCTGAGATACCAGACCAGACCTTTGAATCGGTGAGAATTGCCGTTTCTGCTGGAGAGCCGCTTCCGCCCGATATTCACCAGAGGTTCAGAGAACGCTTCGGTGTTGAGATCTTGGATGGCCTAGGGACAACCGAATTAGCTCATATAGCTATTTCGAATAGGCCTGGTTGTTCGGTGCCGGGAACAAGTGGAACTGTCGTCGAAGGATATGAAGTTTCACTTCGCGATGAAATTGGTAACGAGGTTTCGGATGGAGAACCTGGAAAGCTTTACGTTAAGGGTGAGTCGGTCATGGTCGGGTATTGGAACCGAACTGACAGAACACGCCAGGCTTTAGAAGGTCCGTTTCTCGCTACAGGTGACACGTATGTGCACAACCCAGATGACACCTACACGTGTTTAGGCAGATCAGATGACATGTTGAAGGTAGGGGGAATCTGGGTAAGCCCAACCGAAGTCGAGTCATGCATTCTTGAACTAACGGAAATTTCTCAAGTGGCAGTAGTTGGAGCGGAAGATCAGGAAGGTCTCGTGAAGCCAAAAGCGTATGTGGTCCTGGAGGCTTCGTTAGATTCGGCACACATTGAAGCCTTGGTGAAGGAACATGTCAGAGAACGTTTAGCTCCTTTCAAATACCCCAGATGGGTTGAAGTCGTCGATGCGCTTCCGCAGACTGCAACCGGGAAAATCAAGCGCTATCTGCTTCGCTCCTAATCGCTGTCTGTCGAACCCCAGGCTCGAGCAATGGCCCGGGGAAACTCTTCAATCCATTGGATGAGGTCATGGCCACAGACTCGTTCGGTGAAGTGGTGAGGAGATGAGTGGAAGTGAAGCCAGGCTGCCCATGCTTCAGTAGCTTGGTGGAAGCCTTGCTCTAATGTTCCAGCGCAAAGATGAACGAAAGGAGCCCCCTCAGGGTCCCATTGCATTTGTTCGCTCGGGGGCATGCCAGTCGAGTAGGCGATGCAGTGGCCATATCGGTTTCTGTGCATGTAACCCGTTGCCAATGCATGTCCTGCGCCGTCGGAACAACCGAAAATAGCTCGAAACTCTCTTTCGGTTGAGGCGGAGAATTCACTCTCAGCCCATTGTGCGATCTCATCAACGAAGAACCTTTGATGACGTTCGAAGCGTTGATCGTCGAAGCCGGGCAGGTACTCGAGTGCGCGCTCGTTGCCGGTATGGTCCATGGGCGCCGCATGGGGAGCAACGATCAGTAACGGACCGATGAACCCATCTGCGATGGCTGCATCAATGCGACGTATGTAAGGTTCAATCATGTTCCCGTCTGTTGCATAGACGACGGGAAGTTGTGCGTGTTGGTGGTGGTCGGCTGGGACGTAAACCTTTATTCGCCGATTTTCGCGGAGTGCTGTGCTTGCGAACTCGTGCGTGGATAGTGACCCTTCTAAAGCATCGTCTTCGTGACTCGGTACTTCTTCGGGGGCAAGCTTTCCTCGATAGCGGTTGTCCACGGGGCCTCGGCCGCCGACGGGCATTCCATTGAGGTCTAGAGGCCAAAATCCATAACCAAAGACGGCTTCATCAAGTCGGTCTACGCGAATTTGTATACACCAAATATCGGTCTTAGCGCCGTTGTCGTCTTCGAGGTTCCACATTGGAAGCTCAAAGACCGGTCCCGGGATTATCCCAAGGGCTTCTGAACGACAGGCGAGAGTTAGATCGTTGCCATTCGCCCAAGCCCCGCTGGGGAATTGTTCCAGCCCCCGCCGGATCTCTTCAGCATCTGGTTCCGACCAAATGCGACAAAATTTCTGGCCCTGAGGTAGCGCTTTCGAAGCGTAGCGGTCTTTAGCGAGTGATTTATTTTGCTGGTCAACGTTCATTCTCATTTGATCTAGAGAAGGCAAGCCGAATGATCGGCGACTTTCGTCGTCAGCGACACCATCAAGAGGCGCCATTACTAGATCTCCTTGATGTTCGAGGATCACGGTTCCGAACCGCTGAGGCCGCCCACTCATTAGCGACACCTTGTCGGCGCACTCAGCGAATAGGGAGCCAGATCCGGGGACTCCGGCTTGGTGGGCTCGTCCAGCGAGTTCACCAGCGATCGGTAATTGTTGAGGCCCAGCAAAGATAGCTAGAGCTCTGGCGGCTCTCAGTGCTTCTGTTCCTTGCAGGTCGACAAGTTCTTTCTGTTGGAGTAACTGACGAACGAAAAATGGAGCAGTATCAGGATCTGCTCCTTCTAGTTGAGTTAGTAGGTCACTGATATCACTCACTATGCCTCCCAAGCGTGCCTTTAGGGTAGCCCTCGGTGGCGCCCGCTTTTCTTTGCTTAAAGATTAGGCAAAGTGATCTCAACCCCAGTTGGGTTGTAGCGTCAACGTTGATAGCTAACTAAAGAGGAGATGTCGTGTCCGAAGAACTTGTGATGACTGAAAAGCATGGCCACATTCAGGTCCTGACCTTGAACCGCCCTGAGGACATGAACGCTTTCAACACTGCGTTAGCTGCAGCCTTGGGTGATGCGTTAGAAGCCATGGATAACGACGCGGACGTCCGAGTTGGTATTTTGACAGGCGCGGGCAGAGGTTTCAGTGCTGGGATGGACCTGAAACAGTTTGCTGACGGTGGTATCGATGCCATGCCTAATGTGGGTGACCGCGGTTTTGCTGGCATTACTGAAAAGAGTTGCGCAAAACCTTTAATTGCTGCCGTGGAAGGTTTCGCTTTGGCTGGCGGTCTAGAAGTTGCACTTTCTTGTGACTTAATTGTGGCTTCTGCAGGCGCGAAATTAGGTATTCCTGAGGCTGGTGTAGGTCTATTTGCAGGGGCTGGAGCCTTACTGCGCTTGCCGCGTCAGTTGCCCTACAGCTTGGCCATGGAAATGGCTCTTACTGCGGACCCGATCACTGCTGAAGTTGCCCATCAACATGGAATGGTTAATCGAGTAGTGCCGAAAGGCGAAACCTTGGCCGCCGCCATGGAACTCGCAGAGCGAATTTCTAAGAATGCACCCATGGGAGTCAGGGCTTCGAAACAACTGATTAAAGAGGTTCTTGGTGTATCTGAAGAGGCATTTTGGTCCTTCCAAAGACCAGCTTTAGAGGAAGTTTTTGCTTCAGAAGATGCTTTCGAAGGAGCGACAGCCTTCGCCGAAAAACGTGACCCTAACTGGCAAGACAAATAGGCCCTTTCTTGTCTGAGAGTAGATGGAGTCACCAGAAAAATGTGCTGAGAGGCGCCAACTATGATGAGCGTTGGGAGCAGCTAGCCAATTCAGGTCACAACATTCATGGGGAAGCTGATTTCATCTCACAATACAAACCTTCGTCGGTGCTTGATGCTGGTTGTGGCACCGGGCGGGTAGCAATTGAGTTGATGCGACGAGGCATCGATTCGGTTGGTGTTGATCTTGACGCCGAAATGTTGGAAGCTGCCCGCCATAAGGCACCGACTCTGAATTGGATCCAGGCGGACCTCCAAAGCTTCAGCCTAGATAGAAGCTTCGAGATCGCTATTTTGGCGGGAAACGTAATGATATTTGTTCTTCCCGGATCCGAAGCTCGGGTCATAGGGCAGATTGCCGGTCATCTCCAGGAGGGAGGACTTTTTATATCTGGGTTCTCACTCGACACTGATGGCATTGGGCTGAATCAATACGACCAAGTCATGAAAAAACTAGGACTTGTGCCTGCTGGCAGGTGGAGTACTTGGCAAAGGGAACCATTTACTGGTGACCACTATGCAGTCTCCGTTCACCGCAAAATTTGAAGAACTACTCACTCCATGGGTAGCCGAGCCAGAAGCTCGATTTTGCGCTCTTCGTATTCGTCGAAGTCGATTTCTTCCCTGTCGAATTTGGCCTGCAGCTCTTCTACTAGACGAAGAAGATCGCCTGCTGAGATTTCTTGATCAAGGTTGCCGTCTAGTTGAGCAGCGTCGTCATCTATAACTTGTTCTGCTTCGTCATAGACTAAAGGGCCACTGTCAGGTGCTTTACCCATTCGCTTTGCACGCTTGGCATCTGCTTTGGCCTTTTTAGCTCTATCGCGCTGGAGTTTTTCGAAAGTTGTACGGCTTCCTGCCATGGCTGCTCCTCTTGGCTGAATGAAGCGAAACTAAATCAAGAAAAGGCCGATTTGGTAACCGCTAAGGGGGAGCCGACGAGAAGTCGACATATAGCGCCACGGCCAATTAAACAGTCTAGAACATCGATCGACAGAATTGGTGACGCTATAACCAGGTGGCAAGATAAACCCGCTCTAAGAGAAGGAACATGGTGCAGAGTGTCTGAATACAGCGAAATACGACTAACGATGTCTGGTCATACAGCAACCGTGACGATGAATCGGCCCGATGCGCTTAATGCCATCACTCCGACGATGCTGACGGAGTTAAATGACGCTGTTCTAAAGGTCGAGGAAGAGGAACAGATTCGGTTCGTCGTGTTGACGGGCGAGGGGAGAGCTTTTAGTGGCGGCGTCGATTTAAAGGCGTTAGGTGAACGGGAGCTAGTGAACGGAAAGGTTGGGGATATTTTAGATTTACCAGCACGAGCATTGACTGGACGGCTTTCTTCGATGCCGAAGATCACCATCGCCAAAGTCAATGGGTTCTGTTTCACTGGGGCATTAGAGATCGCGATGGCTTGTGACCTCATCGCCGTGGCGAACGAAGCTCGTTTAGGCGACACTCATGCAAAATTTGGTCTTCGGCCAACATGGGGCTTAAGTCAGCGCCTACCAGCGCTTGTTGGTTTAGCCAGGGCCCGAGAGCTCTCATTTTCAGCACGGATCTTTGATGGGGTTGAAGCTCAAAGGTGGGGACTAGCGGCCCTTGGGGGACCGCTCGAAGAACTCGATGCCATAGTTGATTCTGCTATCGAGACAATGGCATCAAATTCGAGCGAATCTTTTGTCGCGTACAAAGACTTATACGCAGCGACCGAACGTCTCGCCGCAGATCAGGGTCTTGTCTATGAGGCTGCCTCTGAATACTCATTTACGGATACAGCGGAAAGGCTGGCCGACTTCCGATAGATATCAGTTGGACCAACTGAAGTCTGAAAATTGTTCTCTCAGTACTTTCTTGTCAATCTTTCCGGTTCCGGTGTGCGGTATCTCTTCGACTGCTACGACGTCGTTGGGTAACCACCATGAGGCGACGTGTGGCTTTATAGATTCAAGGATTTCTTCTGGGTTGAGTTCTTTGTCGTGCTCTAGAACCACTAGGAGAAGTGGGCGTTCTCCCCAACGGTCGTGAGGTAAACCAACAGCGGCCGCCTCCGCGACTCCAGGTGCTCCAACGGCCGCGTTTTCGAGTTCGATGGAGCTGATCCATTCACCGCCACTTTTGATTACGTCTTTTGCGCGGTCAACGATGGATATGTAACCCTCGCTGTCCATCGTCGCTACGTCTCCTGTCCTTAACCAAACGCCATCGGGCTCAGAGATGTGGGTGGAATCATCTTCTAACCCGAAGTATGAGCCTGCGACCCATGGCCCGCGAGCAAGTAGTTCCCCAGGAGTGACTCCATCACGCTCGACGTCGTTGCCTTCGCCGTCTATGAGGCGGAGTTCGACCCCGTAGAGTTCGCGGCCGGCCATGGCTTGGCGATACCGTTTTTCTTCACGATCTAGACCTACGACTTTGTGGGTAAATCTGCCAGCTGAACCTTGCGTCATCTCGGTCATCCCCCAGACGTGAGAGACGAATACCTCATAGTCATCTTCCAATGTGTCCATTAACGACCGAGGTGCCGCTGACCCTCCTACGGCTAGACGATTGAGGGATGGGACGTCGGCTCCGCTTTCTTGTAAATGTTGAACGACTGACAGCCAGATTGTTGGAACCCCAGCAGAGAACGTGACATTCTCCTCTTGGATTTGCCGAACGATCGACTCGGGGGACATGTCAGGTCCAGGCAAAACGAGTTTTGCTCCAGCCATAGCGGCTGCGAAAGGAATTGCCCAGCCATTGACATGGAACATCGGGACAGCCAGCAGTATCGACTGACTTGAATTGACATCGTGCCCGTCGCCAGTGCAAGTAGCCCAGGTTTGCAGAACTATGGAGCGGTGGCTCTGCATAACCCCTTTGGGATTGCCTGTAGTTCCCGAGGTGTAACAGAGAGTAGCGGCGCTCCACTCGTCCAAGATGGGCCATTCTTCAATCGGGGAATTGTCTTTGATCCACTCTTCATAAGCGACCGCATTGCGCAAAGAGGTTTCTGGTACCTCATCAGCGAGAACTATCCATGAACGGACGGAAACAGTTTCTGGAGCGATTGTCTCCGCTACGGACAAGAAATCTGGATCAACAAAAACTAGTTGGTCTTCTGCGTGGTTGATAATCCAAGCGATCTGTTCTTCGCGCAGGCGAGGGTTGACCGTATGCAACACCGAACCAATACCTGTTATCCCGTAGTAGACCTCTAAATGTCGATGGTCGTTCCATCCGATAGTGCCTACTCGGTCGCCTTGCTTGATTCCTGATGCGCGCAATGCACCCGATACTTGTTGTGCTCGACGGTGAACTTGTGTCCAGTTGGTTCGGTGCACCCGACCCGTAGAGTCAGTCGCCACAACCTCGGTGTTGGAGTGATTGCGACCTGCGTACTCAATCAAGCTCGAAATCAGGAGCTGGCGGTCCATGTTCAATCCACGAAGCATCTGGTCCTCAACGAATCTCTGAGAAAAATGAGCGAACATCCTCGACGAATAGTTCCGGTTGTTCAAACGCAGCGAAGTGGCCTCCCTTGGGCATCTTGGTCCACCTCCGAATATCGGTGTAAGTCCCTTCACTCCAAGATCTCACTGGGGGAATAATTTCCCGAGGAAACGCAGCGACACCGGTAGGCACATTAACTTGAGCGGGTCTCAACGACCGAAAACTTTCCCAGTAGAGACGTGCCGAAGAAGTCGCTGATTTTGTCACCCAATAGATCATGATGTTGTCGAGCATCTCTTCTCGAGATAGAGCGTCCTCGGGGTGGCCTTGGTTGTCCGTCCAAGCCCAAAATTTTTCGAGAATCCACGCCAATTGTCCAACGGGAGAATCTGTTAGGCCGTATCCCAAGGTTTGCGGGCGTGTTCCTTGTTGGGTCGAGTAACCAGAGTCCCAATCTCTGTAGTGGGCAGCAGCTGCAAGCGCAGCCTGTTCTTCTTCGGTGGGTTCGCGGTCTTTGGGGCGGTTTCCTCGCATAACCATATTCAGGTGGATGCCCAGACATTTCTCAGGGTGACGGCCGCCGATAGCGGTCGTAATTGCCGAACCCCAGTCACCGCCCTGAGCGCCGAATCTTGGGTAACCCAGCCCGCCCATAAGTTCGGTGAACACGTCTGCAATTTTTTCGACGCCCCAACCAGCTTGTGGTGGCTTGCCGCTGAACCCATAACCCGGCAACGATGGGCAAACAACGTGAAAGGCATCTTCGGCGTTCCCGCCATGGTCTGTTGGATTAGTAAGGGGTTCAATCACCTTCTGGAACTCGACGACAGAACCTGGCCACCCGTGGGACAGGATTAGGGGAATAGCCTCGTCATGTGGTGACTGTTGGTGAATGAAATGGATGTCGCAACCTGCTACAGCAGCAGTGAAGTGGTCAAATCTGTTTAAGGAAGCTTCTCGCTGACGCCAGTCGTAGCTAGTTAGCCAGTAATCACACATTTCTTGGACGTAGCTCAGGGGTATTCCTTGAGACCAGTCTTCCACGAGTTCTTTTTCAGGCCACCGTGTTTTAGATAGGCGATAGCTGAGATCTTCGAGGACTTCATCGGAGACTGATATCTGGTACGGGTTTATATCCATTTCGCCAATTTATCGCTGCTAACAGGGTCTATTAAGTCTGAGCACGCTTTTTGGCTCGGAGTCTGGCCCCAGAATTCAGTTCTACTTTGCGGATACGGATGCTTTCCGGGGTCACTTCGACGCATTCGTCGTCAGCGATGAATTCCAAAGCGTGCTCTAGAGAGAGTGTTCGTGGGGGGCTGAGCCGCACCGCATCATCAGCTGCCGCAGCGCGGATATTCGTCTGTTTCTTTTCCTTGCAGATGTTGACGTCGAGGTCGTCAGGGCGGGGATTCTCTCCAATTACCATTCCCTCATATACCGGTGCACTCGGTCCTACGAACAGCGTTCCTCTGTCTTGAATAGTAGAAGCTGCGTAGCCGCTTACTTGACCTGTGCGATCAGCGACGATGGAACCCGTGTGACGCGACCGGAGCTCACCACTCCAAGGAATATAACTATCGAACACATGATGGAGAAGGCCGGTACCTCGAGTTTCAGTCAGAAATTCAGTTCTAAATCCGATAAGACCACGAGCCGGTATTAGGTAATCAAGACGTACCCAACCAGTTCCATGATTGGTCATCTCTTCGAGCCGACCCTTACGCTCACCCAGCAACTGGGTGACCGCTCCGACGTGGTCTTCTGGTATGTCTATTGTCACGCGTTCGGCAGGTTCGTGTAACGCGCCATCAATAGTTTTTGTTAGTACACGAGGCTTACCTACTGTTAGCTCGAACCCTTCGCGGCGCATAATCTCGACGAGAACGGCTAACTGAAGTTCGCCTCTTCCTTGGATTTCCCATGCGTCGGGGCGCTCAGTGTCGAACAACCGCAGCGAAACGTTACCTATGAGTTCCGCTTCGAGACGGTTCTTGATAAGACGGGCGGTCATCTTCTTGCCTTCGGTCCCGGCCAGCGGTGACGTGTTAATCCCTATTGTCATCGAAAGGCTAGGTTCGTCAACCGTTATTACTGGAAGTGGGATAGGTGAGGATGGATCGCTAAGGGTTTCGCCGATCGTTATTTCGGGGATGCCCGCGACAGCAGCAATTTCACCAGGCCCTACCTCGTCAACGTCGACGCGAGTGAGACCTTCAGTGGTGTATAGCTCTGCGATTCGAGTTGTTTCTATAGAACCGTCGAATCTGCACCAGGCGACAGCGCCGCCTTTGCTCAGAGTGCCGTGCAGCACTCTGCACAAAGCTAGGCGGCCGACATATGGGTTGGCATCGAGATTCGTTACCCATGCCTGAAGAGGGTGGTCCGGATTGTGAGTTGGCGATGGAACAGCTTTAACTAAAACTTCGAACAAAATACTCAGGTCAGAACCTGGGGATGCAAGATCCGTAGTTGCGGTGCCTTTGCGGGCATCGGTATACACAATCGGAAAATCAATTTGGTGGTCCTGAGCATCAAGGTCAAGGAAGAGCTCATAAGTCTCGTCGATGACTTCTGAGATACGTTCGTCTGGTCTGTCTATTTTGTTGATGACGAGTACTACTGGAAGATCAAGAGCGAGAGCTTTGCGCAATACAAATCGAGTTTGTGGTAGCGGTCCCTCGGATGCATCCACAAGCAAGACAACTCCGTCGACCATAGTGAGAGCTCGCTCCACTTCGCCCCCGAAGTCAGCATGGCCCGGAGTGTCGATGATATTTATCTTCACGTCTTGATCTGATTCATCGCGCCAATGAACGGCGGTATTTTTGGCCAAGATGGTTATGCCTTTTTCGCGTTCTAGATCCATCGAGTCAAGCACGCGTTCTTGCACGTCTTCGTTTTCGCGAAAAGCCCCAGATTGCCAAAGCATGGCATCAACAAGGGTCGTTTTCCCATGATCAACGTGAGCGATTATCGCGACATTACGCAGATCGGCGCGTGAGGTAAATGAATCGGCGATAGTCACGGCTATTGGATTTGTAAGAAGTGGACAGGCACGGAAGATCAAGTGTGCCACGAAAGACACAAAGTAGTGCCTCTAGGTAAAGAGGAATATGAGTTCATCGGCGAAGACCAAGAATTTTAGGATGGTTTTGCGTCGTGAAGTGGACTGGCTGAACCGGCTAGTTTTCTGCGGCGTTATGTTTGCTTTGGTTCGCTGTCACCTTCATGGCCTCAGCTGCCTTTTCATTCGAAAGGATCTTGTCGAGTATGGCTTCTCCTGCTCGATTAAACGCATCGCGCTTAGTGGAAACAAACTCTTGGGACTGCTTCAAATTCTGGGTATAACCATTCAGTTCAGGTATGACGTAACGTGCGACGAGATCCCAACTATTGGCAGTGTCTCGAGGTGTGGCCCAATCGTGTACGAAGCCGATAGCGGTTCCGAAACCACCAGTCAGATCTGCCATGTTGCGAATGAATTCAACGAGATCATCAGGCGTACCAACTACTGCTGACTGAGCGATGCCTTTGGAGGCACCACCGCAAACCGCTTCTAGCGCCTCGTCGGGGTCCTCGTATGGGACTGTTCCTGGGCGTTGCAAGGTCCCTACGATGTACTCGTTGTGCCAACGTTGAAGTCCCTCTCGCGCTTGCTCGCGTGCGAGTTCACGCGTCTCTGCAATATGCCAGTTGAGAAGCACGCGCCACTCTGACCGATCGACCGTAGACCCTGACTTCTGAGCAGCGTCTTCTGCGAAGTCCCATTGCGTCGCCAACGCTGTGATTCCCTCGGACGCCATAGAACCAATAGATAAAACCCCGATGCCGTATTTTCCCGCCAGCGTCATCCCTGATGGAGAAACCATTGAAGCGGTTGCCGCAGGGACCTGTTCCTGGACTGGTAGCAGCTGCAGCTGCGCATCTTTCATCGTAAACCAGTCGGTCTCATAGGAGAAGCGGGGTTCCCCGTTGAGGAGACGAAGTATGACTCCGAGAGCTTCGTCTTGGCGGTCCCGCAGAAGCATGGGGTCAATGTCAAAGGTATGCGCATCAGAGGGGAGCGCCCCGGGCCCTGTCCCGAAGATCACTCTTCCTGCTGTCATGTGATCTAACTGCACGATTCTTTGGGCAACGTTAAACGGATGGTGATAAGGAAGAGAAATAACGCCTGTCCCGAGCCGTATCCGCGAAGTACGTTCCCCGGCAGCCGCTAAAAACATCTCGGGGCTCGCGATCATTTCCCAACCCGATGAGTGGTGTTCCCCGCACCAAAACTCATCAAAGCCCAGGTTCTCTAGTTGCGCTACAAGATCAAGATCGCGCCGAAACTGGAGCATCGGGTTCTCGCCGACCGGGTGATGTGGAGCCAAAAAAGCACCGAATTTCATTATGTGAACCGCCTCGCATAGCTAATCGAGCCCACTACGAGCGACTCAATTTCCTCTGCAGATGAATTTAGTGGTAAGACTGGGCTATCACATGCACTTGAGCACATGATGTTTAAAGGCACAAAAAAATATCCTGGTGGAATTTTTTCCCAAACAATCTCGAAGCTTGGTGGCAAAGAAAACGCCTTCACAAGTAAGGACTATACTGCATACTATCAAACTCTTCCTTCTCAATATTTAGAACATGCGCTTAAGTTTGAATCAGATAGAATGAATAACCTAGTTATTAAAAAAGAAGACTTTCTTAAAGAGATAGAGGTAATAAAAGAGGAAAGAAGGTTAAGAACTGACGACCAGCCAGAGGGAGTTGCATATGAGCAGTTATATGCAAGTGCATATAATAATAGTTCGTACCATGACCCTATTATTGGCTGGATGGAAGATTTAAATGCAATGAGCGAGCAAGATATTTCTGATTGGTATGATAATTGGTATGCTCCTAATAATGCTACAGTAGTTATTGTTGGAGATATTGATTTTAAAGAA
>CAJWBN010000054.1 GCA_913020735.1 uncultured Acidimicrobiaceae bacterium | reverse complement strand
AAGCAGACGCTGGCGAGCGAGTCGATCTTGCGGCCGGGATGGCGAAACTCTTTGCTTCCGAGACCGCCAGCGAACTGGCCTTAGATGCGATGAGAATTCATGGAGGGAACGGGTTCAGCACTGAGTACCCAGTAGAACGCTACTACCGCGATGCGCCCTTAATGATTATCGGTGAAGGCACCAGCGAGATCCAAAAGTTAGTAATCAGCCGGGCGTTATTAGCTGAAGATTGACCCAAAAAACCGAAGGACCGCCGGGCTCATACCCGGCGGTCCTTTCAAATGCGTTCAATTATTACGAACGCTATAGCTATCAGTTAATAGTGGCTTTATCGACAGCCACCATTGTCTTTGTCCCAAGCACAGTTCGGGGACATGCCGTTGGCATCAACTACATCGCCAACCATGTTCCAAGTTTGTGCTTCAGCATCAAAGAGGCTGAAGTCTGAGCCTTCAATGTAGAAGCCATCAACGGCTCCGTTCAATTCAGTCGTGACACCGTCAAGGTGCATCGGGCTGTAAATGCTTATGTTTCGAACAGCCAAAATGTAGTTGGTCCTGCTCAGACCACCAGGTAGTTCAGCTGCGACGCGCATTGCTTCAGTGTGTGGGTAACCGTAAACGTAACCAGTTCCGAGAAGCGAAATGGAAGGGTCAAGACCGCCGTCTTCAAGGTTCTTGTTTAAGAACTGAATGAAGGGTTCGTCCATATGCTTCGGATCGGTGGTGTCCTTCAGGCCGCCACCGACAATCCACCAGCCGTCGGCTGCCATTCCGGCAGGCGCCATATAGGCGGCGATGCCCTTACATACCGAAGGTGTGAAGGCAGCAAGTACTTCATCAAGAAGACCAGCTGCTTCTACTTCTTGGATGGCGAGTAGACACGGGTTACCTGCGGTCATCGAGATGAACACGTCAGGCTGGAATGCTGCGATGGTGGTCACCTCGTTAGTCAGCGTTGGTGCTGCTGGGTCGTGACGTACTGGCAAGTATTCCGCAACTACGTCCGGGTTACCTTCCGCGTATGCCTCGAAGCCCAGTTCGTAGGCAAGACCGAAGTCGTTGTCCATAACAAGACCAGCAACCTTCACAGGAAGGTCATCGGCAAGGTTGTTCTTAATCCATGTGCCCCAGAGGATTGCTTCAGTTGAGTAAGACATTTGCAGTCCAGTAGTCCATGGATGCATAACTGGGTCACCCCATGCTGGATGGCCGGTCATCACGAAAGGATGCGGAATGCATTCTTCATTGATCTGGTCATATACAGCTAGTGAGTTAGGAGAGCCAAGGGTGAGAAGAGCGAAAACGTTTTCCGACTCAATCAACTCGTTAATGAACTCAATAGTCTGAGCAGCCACATAACCATCATCTTTGACAAGAAGTGTTACGTCTCGGCCCGCTACACCGCCGTTCGCATTAACCCACTGCAGGTAGTTGTCCCAACCAACTGCGATATTGCCGTATGCGGCAAGGTTTCCTGATTGGGCGGTGGTGTGACCGATGCGAATTTCACTATCGGTGATACCACCGGTGTCGCTCCAGTCACTTGGACAATCATTGAGGTCAATTTCGAATCCGGCAGGTCCTCGGAGGACATTGTCGTCGCCGACTCCCCATTCCCCAGCGTCCATTTTGGCAGTGATCTTGTCGACCATCTGTTGTCGGTTATAGGCAGCTTCTTCCCATAGACCTTCAAGTGTGCTGCGATCGAAGACAGGTGCGTCCTCGTCGACCTCTTCCTCATCATCACTGTCTACGGCGTTTTCTACAGCGTCCTGACTTAGGCCGCCGCCGATCGAAGTGTCTTCTTCGTCATGATCACCATCACCGTGATCCTCAGCAGTAGCGCTAGCGCTTTCGCTAGAACTACTAGAAGAGTCGTCGTCGTCGCTGCTGCCACACGCTGCCGCTACGAATGCGAAAGCGAACAGAACTGCAAGCAGACGCAACAAATTACGTCGGATAACCATTAGGTCGTCCCCCTTTTTAACTTTTACTCAGATCCCAGGTGTGTGATCTGAGGCGCCACCTTTGTTTCGGCGACGGCCTGACCATAGGCGATCCATAGGCGATCTCGCTTGTCAACAAGTCGTCGTAACAAACCCGTCATATTTATTTTTTAAACAAAAACAAAGGACCGCCGGGCGTTAGCCCGACGGTCCTTATTCATTCTTTATCAGTGCCTAAGTGGCACTTGCATTGAGCGGCTAGCTATTAGCGGCAGCCACCGTTTGCTTTATCCCAACGACAGTTCGGTGTTCCACCGTTGGCGTCAACTACGTCGCCAACCATTTCCCACGTCTGGTCAGTTGCATTGAACTTGCTGTACTCAGAGCCTTCAACGAAGTAGGCGTCTGCGTTGCCCTTCAGTTCGGTTACAAGACCATCCAGGAGACCTGGGTGATAGATCTTGAAGTTACGAAGTGCAAGCATCAAGTTGGTACGGCTCATGCCACCTGGCAGAGCGTCTGCGATGCGGAATGCTTCAGTGAATGCGTATCCACGGAAGACACCTTCACCGGTAAGTGAAATGCCTGGATCTTCGCCAGCACCTGAAATCAGATCACGTGCGAAAGCAATGAAAGGTTCTTTCATCTTTACGCTGTCAGTGGTGTCTTTAGCGCCACCGCCAACAATCCAGTATCCGTCCGCTGCCATTCCGGCAGGCGCCATATAAGCGGCGATTCCCTTACATACCGAAGGTGTGAATGCTGCTGAAAGCCGGTCATAGAGGCCAGAGGCTTCTACTTCCTGAATTGCGAGCAAGCATGGGTTACCTGCGGTCATCGAGATGAATACATCTGGGTCGAATGCTGCGATGGTGGTGACCTCGTTAGTCAGCGTTGGTGCTGCTGGGTCGTGACGTACTGGCAGGTATTCCGAAACTACGTCTGGGTTTTCCTCAGCGTATGCCTCGAAGCCCATTTCATAGGCAAGACCGAAGTCGTTGTCCATGACAAGACCAGCAACGGTTACTGGAAGCTGGTCGGCAAGGTTGACCTTGATCCAGGTTCCCCACAACATGGCTTCAGTCGAGTATGACATCTGGCGACTGGTGGTCCATGGGTGGATTTCTGGGTCACCCCAGGCTGGATGGCCTGAAAGGTAGAACGGGTGAGGTATGCATTCTTCGTTGATCTTGTCGTAGACAGCAAGGCCGTTTGGTGAACCAAGGCCTTGGAGCAAGTGAATGTTTGCAGATTCAATGAGCTCATCTACGTACTCAATGGTCTGAGCAGCGACATAGCCGTCATCTTTAATGATGAATTCAATGTCACGGCCACTCAACACGTCAAGCGAGTCGATGTAGTCGAACCAGATCTGCATGCCAAGGCTCAAGTTGCCGTATGCGGCAAGGTTGCCTGACTGCACAGTGGTTTGACCGAAACGAATCTGGTCGTCGGTAAGACCTGCTTTATCATCCCAGTCTGCTGGACATGCGTTGAGGTCGATTTCCATACCCGATGGGCCGATCAGGTGGTTGTCAGAGTTGACTCCCCACTCGCCGGCTTCCATCTTTGCGGTGATCATGGCAATGATTGCATCACGGTTGCAATCAGCTTCCGCCATAATGCCTTCGATCGTGGAGCGGTCTTCTGCGCAGTCGCTAGCTTCTTCTTCAGCTGCTTCATCTGAACCTTCACCGGAAACAGCTTTTTCAACTGCGTCCTGGCTCAGAGTTCCGCCAGTATCTTCTTCTTCTTCATCGTGGTCATCACCATGGTCTTCAGCAGTTGCGCTAGCACTTTCGCTAGAACTGCTCGAAGAGTCATCGTCGTCGCTGCTACCGCAAGCTGCCGCCACCATGGCGAAAGCGAACAGAACTGCGAGCAGACGCAATAGATTGCGTCGAATCTCCATCTGGAGCCCCCTCTATGTTATGTAGGTATTTCAACTAAACGTTTATCTAGTTGACTCGCAGCACGCTAGGCGGCCCAGCGTCGAAACACGAACTCTGATGCCATTTATGTTCGACTTGTCACATAATCGCAAAGGAAGCGAGAAACCGATAATTTGTCGAAATGGATTGGGGAGTACATTTACCGCATCTAGGTCGCGACGTCAGCAGAGATTCGTTAATAAATTTCGCTCAAAGGGCGGACGAATTGGGAGTCCATTCAGGTTGGACCAGCGATCACGTATGTTGGCCGGCAGAGTTCGATTCGAAATACCCATACAGCAGCGACGGATCTTTCCCCGCACCCGCAGGGCTTGGATGGTTAGACCCAATTGGCACTCTCTTGTTCGTAGCTGCCTGCACTGAAAACCTTCGGCTCGGATTCACAGTTCTAATTCTTCCCTATCGACAACCTGTAGCTACTGCAAAGCAGCTAGCGACAATTGACGTCGTGTCCGAAGGTCGTTTGATCTTGGGAGTCGGCGTGGGATGGATGCGAGAGGAAGCCGAAGTCCTTGGTATGCCCTGGGACAACCGCGGCAAACGGTCTGATGAACAGCTCGAAATTTTCGAAACTTTGTTTAGAGACGAAACTCCTTCATATAGCGGCGAATTTTATTCATTTCCTGAGGTCCGATTTGAACCGAAACCTATTCAACAACCTCTCCCTGTATGGGTCGGCGGAAACACTAAAGCTGCATTCCGAAGAACTGCCCGATTCGGCCACGCGTTCCACGCAGCCTTTGAACCTCTTGCAACCGTCGAAGACGAATGGCGTCAGGTTCGCGAAGAATGCGAAGTCGCGGGGCGGGACCCGGAGAGTCTTGATCTTTCACTCAGGATGTTTCTCGACCCTGGCCAAACGATGGAGCCATTCAAATCAATAGCGGGCTCTGCAGATCAGATGGTTGACACAATCGGCCAGGTTCAAGAGGTCGGTGTAACTCATATTTTGATGGACCCAGTAGCGCCAGGAGGAGCCGAGGGTCGGCTTGAAGCTCTGAGTGAATTTATGACCAACATTGCTCCTCAGATCAGTTAATCGAACAGTGACCGAGAGTTCCTGCCGGATAGATCGGTGGCTTTGGGCAGTGCGAATATTCCGCACTCGGTCTTTATCTAAGGAAGCATGCGTTCGGGGCGCTATACGAGTTAACGGTTCCGCCGCGAAACCCTCGGCCAGTGTTAAATCGGGTGACCGAGTAACGGTGAAGATACGTGGTTCTCTCAAGGAGTTGGAAGTTATTCAGACCCTTGAAAAACGGGTAGGTCCCGCTCTCGCTGCGAATTACTACATTGATCACAGTCCCGCGTCTGCCCAGAACGAGCCAACGGTTTCTTTCAACCCAGTTGCAAAACGTGAGCGTGGTTCAGGGCGGCCGACAAAGCGCGACAGGCGACATATAGACCGGTTAAGGGGTAGTTAGCGACTTTCAAGGCTCTAGGGACGGTACCTTGAACTCGGTGAGTCTTCCTTTACCAGTTTCCCTAGCCCACGCTCGACTGACTATGGATACTATCCAGCCCTCTGAAGTCGATACACCAGAGTCAGCCGCCGCCGCCTATGACGCACAAGATCAATTAAGCGAACTGATTGACTCCCCTGCCCTCGGATGGAAAGTTGGAGCTACCAGCCCTGCAAGTCAGGAAAAATTGGGAGTAAAGACCCCAATCTGTGGTCCCGTGTTCGAGCGAACAATCCTCCAATCTGGGGACAAAGTTGACCTGTCTTACTTCCATCACCAACCGGGGTTGGAATCTGAGTTTGCTTTCACTATCGGTTTGACGGTTCGACCCGGTGGTCCAGCAATGACTGCTGCAACCGCTAGGGAGATGGTTTCAAGTGTTCACGTAGCAATTGAACTGGTGTGTTCAAGATTTGAGGAGAACTTCGAAGCTGACCCAGCTCTCTTAGTAGCTGATGGAGCGTTGCACGCCGCTTTGATTTTGGGGCCGGGATCGAAGCCAGAGAAGGTGGCCGATCTAAGTTCTCACCAACTTCGAACTCAAATCAATGGTGAAGATATCGGTATAGGAACCGGTGCCGAAGTACTGGGAAACCCTTACGAATCGTTGGCGTGGCTATGTAATCATCTGAACAAGCGTGGCCTAACACTTCCTTCCGGGAGTGTGGTCACAACTGGAGCAGCAACAGGGCTACACCTCACCGAAACGAATCAGGAGATCGCTACTGACGGCGGAATCCTTGGCTCAGCAACTTTGAATCTGGTCGGTTAAATAGGTGGTTCATGCCACAAAAGTTGAGCCATTTCGCGGCTGGGGGCTGCTTGGTCTATCAACTTTGGCGATCTCCCTAACACTTCCAGGCCAAACAATTGGTGTCTCCTCTTTCGCCGACCACTTGACCACTGACCTCGCCATAAGTGCAACCTCCCTGTCAACTGCTTATTTGATCGGCACTATCTCAGGATCTCTAGCAATGCCCACAATTGGGCGGTGGATCGACCGGACAGGAGTCCGGAAAACCATGATCCTGATCGCCACTGCATTTTCAATTGCGGTCGCTTACATGGGAACTGTGCGACACCTCTGGATGTTGGTTATCGGATTTGTAGGCATTCGAATGTTGGGACAAGGAGCGTTAAGTCTCGTTGGACAAACAAGTATTGCTCTGTGGTTCGACCAAAAACGAGGATTAGCTTTTGGTCTTTCAATGACAGCCTCAGCGGGCCTCATGTCTCTAGGACCCCTTGGGTTAACTTCACTAATAGAAAATTTTGGTTGGCGTTGGGCGTGGGTAATTAGCGCGGTTTGTATCTTTCTCATCTTGGTACCAGCCACCTGGCGCTGGATGGAAGACAGGCCCGAATCACTTGGGCAACGACCCGACGGTCGAGCCTTTCAGCACGACGATGCCGTAATTGAAATAGACCAGTACACGGTCAGAGAGGCAGCTGCTACGAATGCGTTCTGGGTGCTAACCGGGGTAACGGTCGTATCTTCAGCGTTAATCACCGGGGTGACCTTCCACCATTTTGCTTTAATGGAAGCTGCTGGGCTCACCACTGGCGAAGCCGCTGCCGTGTTTGTTCCTCAGATGGTCGGGACCGTAGCAGCAGGTTTCATTTGGGCCTGGTTAACCGACCGGGTGTCCGCGAAATTTCTCCTGATCTCTTGCCAAGCGTCGCTCCTAGGTGCTCATTTGAGTTATGCCTGGGTTAGCCCAGGCATAGGTGCCGCTCTCTATTCACTATTGCTTGGCGCGAACGGTGGCTCGATCCGCGCTCTGGCCTCGGCGTTATATCCAAAGTGGTTCGGAACCGAAAATATTGGAGCTATAAGAGGGCTGGCAACTGCTTTCGGAGTGGGTGCGTCGGCAATCGGACCATTAATAGTTGCACTGGGGTTCAGAGCTACCGGCGATTACGTGAGTCTCAACTATTTCCTAGCTCTCGTTCCGGCGGTCGCGATATTTGCATCGTTTTTACTTAGAGTTCCTAAAAAGTCAAGCTCTGACCATGAACCAACGGCATAGATCTTAGATAGCGTCTCCTACGTGCTGACCGCTACCGCTCTAAGTAAAGAGCAAGGCTCCAGACAATTGTTTCAAAACGTCAGTCTCCAGTTGTCTCCTGGACGGCGGATCGCATTGATCGGGAGCAACGGGGTCGGGAAAACAACGTTGATTGAAATTTTACTCGGTCTGCAAGAGGCTGATTCTGGAACTGTTCATCGCCCAACAAATCTTTCAATTGGCTACTTGCCTCAAGACCTTGAAGAGGAACTAGTTGGTTCTGCTTTAGAGGTCACTCTCCAAGGTGCATCACAAATCACCAGTCTTGAAGAACGTCTTGCTGATTTGCGAGAAGAGTTAAGCAGCAGCGCGGCAGACGATCAGAATCAGCTTTTGGAGGAATACGGAAATCTTCAGAGCCGTTTCGAACAGCTTGGTGGATACGCAATCGAAGCTGAAGCCCAGCGAGTGCTTGCAGGCTTAGGTTTCGACGAAAAGCTGATGCGCAGAGATGCACGTCAACTTTCCGGTGGTTGGAGAATGCGGGTCGCTCTCGCCCGGCTACTGCTCTCAGAACCTGATGTTTTGATTCTTGATGAGCCCACGAACCATTTAGATGTTGATTCAGTGTCGTGGCTAGAAGATCAATTCTCAACCTGGGCTGGCTGCATTTTGTTTGTCAGTCACGACCGCGACTTTATTGACAGCGTCGCTAATCGAGTAATCGAGTTGGACGGCCATTCAAGCCAAGAATATGTGGGCGGATTTTCTGACTTCGTTACTTCTCGCGAACTTCGATTAACCCAGTTAGAAGCAGCAGCGGCGCAACAAAGCCGCAAATTTGCCGAAACCGAAAAATTCATTGAACGATTTCGTTACAAGGCAAGTAAAGCAAGACAAGTCCAAAGTCGAGTTAAGGCTCTAGAGCGACTAGATCGAATTCACGTTCCGGAGGCAACTGATCTGAAAGCGAAGTTCGACTTCCCCGATCCGAGACGGTCGGCGCGAGTGGTAGTCGAATTTGATCAAGCTATGGCCGCATACGGCGATCAAACTATTCTCAACGATGTCTCGTTTGTCATAGAAAGAGGCCGAAAGGTAGCGCTAGTAGGACCCAACGGTGCAGGCAAAACAACGTTATTGAAACTTCTGCTCGGTGAACTAGATCCTGCTGAAGGCACGGCTCGTCTTGGCAACAAAGTCGACTATGCCAGCTTCGCCCAACACTTGACAGAAGTTTTAGATCTGCAGAAATCAGTACTGCAAGAGTTCACAGCGTCAATCGGTGATCAGGGCGACAGAAACCTTCGCACGGTTTTGGGGGGATTCGGATTTAGAGGCGAACAGGTCGATCAAAAGGTTGGAGACCTGTCGGGCGGTGAACGAACCCGGCTGGCTCTAGCTATCACCATGGCCAACCCCGTCAACCTTCTGATTCTCGACGAACCAACCAATCATCTTGACCTTCCAAGCTGCGACCACTTAGAGGATGCTTTAGGTGCCTATCCAGGAACTCTGATCTTGGTCACCCATGATCGACATCTGATTCGTAACGTGGCTGATTCTCTGATTGTCGTCCGAAACGGCACTGCAACTTGGTACGACGGAGTAGACGAAAATTTATTGAAGGCCCCAGCTGAGTCCAGGGATTTAGAGAACCCAACCAACTCCAACCTAAATCCTCATAAAGAAAATCGTGAAGCGCGCAAAGACCAAGCGCGGCGCCGGACTCGAATGAACGATGCGACAAGAGAACTGCGCAAAGAACGAGATCAAGTCGAGAAATCTTGGGAACAGACGGAGAACGAACTGGCAGAAATACAGGCCAAACTCATTGACAGTTCTACCTATGAAAGCTCGGAACTGGTAACTGAACTCAGCAAAAAGCACGAGCAGCTGAAAGATCAGGCTTCAGAGTTGATGGAACAGTACGAAACGTTGCTCCGGCGGATTGCTAGGAAAGAATCAGAAAGCGAATAATTTTATGCGCAACCATTCTCTGGTCCTGCGATCGGTACGTGTTCAACCCGAACTTCTTCGCCAAATGTGATTAGGGCTGCAGTTCCATTGCCTGGTGAACCCATTGGGGTACCCGGGTACCATGCCGTGACCGTTCCGTGGCTGGCGTCCGTTGGGACATGCCAATGGCCGAGCGCCACGTAGTCGGCATTAGTGGATGAGATTTCTTCGTAGGTAATTGGTGAAGACCGGTGAGCATCCTCGCTTGAAAGATTGAGGTGGCCGTGCGCCGCAACCACGTACCACTTGGTGTCAGGACGGGGAGGAGCGTTTAACAGGGGTCTATAGGCAGGTTCGTGATCATTCATGGCCCTGCCCCAAATTGTCATCTGGTTTGACTCCATGACTAATGAAGAGCCTTCTAGTTCTTCTAGAAGTTGTATTCCGGTCTTCTCTACGTCCTGGCGACACCTTTGCCATAGAGACTTATCGTCGTGAACATCATGATTTCCTGGGATCACTACTACGGGAATCCCCGGTTCCGTCAAAATTTCTAACGTCGATCTGACTGCCCTATCCGGTAAACGTGCATGGTCAAATAGATCGCCTGCAACCATCAACACGTCGACTTCGTGTTGCATCACCGCATCAGCGATGCCATGAACAGGGCATTGGCATACTTCTGCATGGTCACCTGCACTTCCTCTGACGTGCCCTATATGCACGTCGGATGTATGAAGCATTCGCACCATTCGCTTCACCGTTCTAACCTCATCCCCATGGCCCGAAAGATTGCCACTAACAGAACTGTCAAGCGAGACGAATTGGCTAATTTTATTGCACCACGTCATCGCGGGATCCTTTCAACAACGAGGTCCGACGGAAGACCGCAAATGTCGCTCGTAACTATGGGTCTGGATAATGAAGGACGAATAGTGATTGCTACGTACCCGCAGCGGGTGAAGGTATTGAACGCTCGACGAAATCCTGTCGCTTCTTTACTCGTGATGGGAGACGAATTTAATAGCGAATGGGTGCAGGTCGATGGAGACCTCGAAGTTCTCGATCTCCCTGAAGCTTTAGATCCACTGTGTGATTATTTTCGATCGATTAGCGGAGAGCATCCTGATTGGGACGATTATCGCTCTGCGATGATTCAACAAGGCAAGGCCTTATTGCGGCTTTCTATTTCGTCGTGGAGCCCTATCTCCCAAGGTGGGTTTCCTCCTCATCTCGCTGATTGACACTCCTTATCTTCTTGCAGAAGTTAAGCCCTCCCTCACACTCCTACGACAGCTCAGCGAATATCTTCATGTCCATGCGAATCCTGGTGACCAATGATGATGGGATAGAAAGTGAAGGGCTTCACGTTCTAGCTCGATCGATGAGAGAACACGGAGAGGTGGTCATTGCAGCTCCTGACAGTGAATACTCTGGAGCTGGAGCAGCCATTGGGCCTCTTCATTTGAGTGCACCCGAAGTCCAGTCTGTTGATATTGAAGGCATTGAGAGCGCGTGGAGTATCTCCGGTCCGCCAGCGTTGTGTGTGATGTTCGCTCGACTCGGCCTCTTCGGAGATATCGACTTAGTGGTATCCGGCATCAATCCCGGCGCGAATGTAGGTCGTTCCATTTATCATTCAGGCACGGTCGGCGCTGCCCTCACTGCTCGACACACCAACATACCCAGTATCGCTGTTAGCCAACATTTAACCGGATTCGGCGCTGAAGGCCAGGTCTGGGAAGATCTAATAGTCGGCCAGAAATGGCATGTGGCTGCACAGGTAACAAGCACAATCATCGAAGGTTTACTCCAAGACGACATTGGAGATAGTCCCGTCATAAACGTAAATGTTCCGAATCTTGAACTCGACCAAATCCAAGGATGGCGATTCACCGATATTGGTACTGAACCACCTCGAGCGGTTGAAAGAATCGAGTTGGAACCAACTCCCGATGAGCGAACCTTCCAAGTATCGATGTCGTGGGGCGAGGAGAATTATCAATCTTCAGATGTCGATACCGGCGCAGTAATGAACGATCAGATATCGGTCTCCTACCTCTCGCGAATAGTCGCTATTCCCCCACCCCCGATTTCCATTCTCGGTCAGGCTCTAGGAAGCCTTCTCGAAACACATCAAGGCGAAGTCGGATAAAAAGCTCGTGCTACGAGCGTTCGTTGATCCATCCCACAATCACATCAGCAGCTTCATCGCGAGCATCTTCGCGATCTCGCAGGTAGTGATCTCCTCGGATAGTCACCGTCGTTAGATCATCTGCAGCCAGCGACTCGACAATCGCTTTCGTGTCACTGGGAAATACTCCACTATCGGCATCGGCATCAATAACTAACGCTGGGATAGCTACGCGTTCTAGGTGCGGAGCTGCCGAGCATGACGAATCAGTGAGACTCCACATCGATAGCCAAGTTCGTAGAGAGCTGACAGTCCCGACGCCGTAGATGCCGTAGTTCGACCTTCGAGGGTCGCCGAGATAGCAACTTGGGGATTCACGATTATTCGGGTCAATGGAACCATCGATCATTCGCAAGTCAGCCCATAGCCGTGGTGTCGTGAACAGTCGATCATGATGTCCTGCGGCTACCACTCGGTCAATCTCATCTCGAGCCCACTGAGTAATCCGATGATTTCGGTTGCGCTGCGCTTCACGATATTCAGCAATAAAATTTTCAGTAAACGGAATTTCTCGTCCATGCGCGAATGGGTCGAGACGTTCAATAACACTCAGTGGATCATCTTCTCGCTCAACTGATGGATCCATCCAATTCGTTAACACCTCTGGCCGCCCGGGATGAGCGGCTAGAGACACATAAAGGTCCGCTCCGGGTATCTCCAAAGCGGCGGGGACGATTGAGTTACGGCCATACTCTGGTTCAAGGTTCGGATCAGCTGCCTGAGATTGGTACGCAGCCATCAGTGACCCGCCACCTGAATTCCCAAGTAACACAACGGTTTCGGCGCCCGCTTCTTCACGGAGCCAGCGAACACCAACTGCTATCTCGGCAAGCGCGTGGTCAAGCAGAAAATAGGGTTCTGCCCCTCGAAAACGCGTATTCCAACCAAGGAATCCGATCCCGCGTTTAGCGCAGAGGTCCGCAAGGTAATGTTCACTGAAATCGATGTTGTAGTGGGTAGCGATTACCGCGACACGAGGGCGACTGCCTCGGGGTCGATAGTAGACACCTTGACAAGGGTGACCTCCAGCTCCCGCCCGTCCAACTATCGGGGATGCACGGCCAACAAACTCTCGTTCGACAGATGCGCTCAGTTGACTTCTCCGATTGGGGCTGCCAGCAATCGAGCCGCTTCTTTTTGGTCCACCGGCATTCCTGCAGTATCGCGACACAGTTCTACGAGAACCTGATTCGGGTCAAGGTAATACAACGAGTAACACCACCCATGATCAATTTCCATAGTGGCTTCGATTCCTTCCGACATCATTCGAGAGCGAATTTCCTCTTGCATTTCTTCCGTAGCTTCAAAAGCTGCATGGTTGATAAAGACCGGCACTCCAAGACTTTCATTCACGTCCGTCACCCAATCATCGCTTTCACCTATGTTTTCAAACGCGAAGAATGCGATGCATTGACCATTCCCTGTATCGAAGAAAACGTGTTTGATCCATCCGTCTTCTCGGTCGTGAAATTCCGTATTTACTAAAGGAAATCCAAAGAGGTCCTCGTAGAAGTGTCGTGTTGCCTCAAGATCTTTCGTTGAGTAAGCGACATGATGAAATGCCATAGCGCCTCCAATTATTCGTCTTCTAGTCCAGTTTCGCGGACGCGAGCACCTTGCACGACCGCAATAGCTGCAATCAATGCCAAGAACACCGATACCAGCGCTGCCCAATGCGCCAAATCATGGTAACTGCGTTGCTCTACAGCTAGCCCTGACGAAATTCCAGCAGCAGCGCCAGTCGCTGTCATCAAGACATCGGCGGTCGATTGAGTGGCAACACGAGCCTCAGGAGGAAATGCCTCGGTCATCAACGCGCTGCCCGCTACAAGCGAAGAACACCATCCAATTCCAATGAAGAACAATCCAACAAAGTGACCCGTTGCTTCAGGCGCATCGGTGTGCGACGCAATCTCAGCACCCACAGCAGTAATAACCGCGCCCAGGCCTATTAGTAACTCTTTGCTTAATCGGTCGGCGATTCTTCCGATCCATGGAGAGAACGCGTACATACCAACGATATGGAGCGAAATCATCAAACCGATAACCAGCGGGTCTTGATTCCCATCTCTCATATGAAGGGGCGTTACGGTCATCACTCCCACCATCACGCCTTGTGACAGCATCATCCCCAACAAAGCAACTCGCGCAGCAGGTCGCGAGAGAATCAAACTCAGATCAGATAACCGAGGGCCACGGATCGTGGTTTTGTTGGCGTCAGCCACTAGAAGAAGCGGGTCAGGTCTGAGTCGTTTCAGGATGGTTGAGGCGGCTACAACAAACAGAGTGACGGAAACCATGTAAGAAAAAATGAAGCCGCTTCCGCCTTCTGATGATCCCGCCAACGATCGAAGCCCCAAACCAACCGTCGGTCCCAGCACCGACCCAACGGTGTTTGCCCACACGACCAAGCTGATGCTTCGCGCTCGATTTTCATCAGTTGCAAGATCAGAACCTGCGTACCGGGCAGCTAGATTTCCAGCTTGGCCGCATCCGCAGAGTGTCATCCCGATCACAAGTAAAATGTAGGTCTCTGTTAGAGCCGCCAATAAAGCGCAAGTTGCCCCGACGGACCCAACTAAGTAGGCGTAACCAATTCCAATACGTCTTCCGCGCCTGGCCATCACAGCTGCAACTGGAATGCCGGCCAAACTTTGGCCAATACTGAGGCCAACCGCCGCAATAGCCCCCAAAGTGTCGCTCCCGGTTATCTCACTACCTAGGAGGGCTGCTACAGAGTACGAAGTTCCCATAGCTAGACCGCCTGGAACAACTCCCTGTTGTAGTACCCGGACAGTTCGCTTTTGAATGGCTCCGTGTTCGGTTGTTTGCTCGCTCAATCAGGGCTCGATTCTTGTGCGATCGCTTGCGCCCATCGATAGTCCGGTTTACCTGCTGGACTTCGTTTGATCTCACCGACCTCGATTATTGACTTTGGCCTCTTATATCGGGCGATGTGACTAGCGCAATGTTCAATGATCTCTGACTCTAAGTCTTGTTCTTGTCCTTGTTCTACGAGTTGAACGATGGCAACTACTTCGTTACCCCATCTTTCGCTCGGGCGACCGCAAACAACAGCGTCATAGACGGCTGGATG
>CAJWBN010000053.1 GCA_913020735.1 uncultured Acidimicrobiaceae bacterium | reverse complement strand
CCTCAGGTACTCTCCTAGGGCTTTTGCCTGAGGGTCTTGCCTAGTTGACGCAGCTACGCCTTCTTCCAACAGGCCGTGAAAAATAAAATTCAAACTCAACAAGTTTGGGAGCTCATAACGATCGATACTTCGTTCGGCAGCTTCAGGCATCAATTCCTTCAACATATCAATAGATAAAAACTCCGCTAGCCACACATACGCTTCAGGCGAGCGGGCAAATACTCCCAGATTGGCGTTGGGTCCCTTATCTCCAGACCTAGTCCCAAATAATGTTCCTAACGGCACTGACCGGGTTGGCCCCTGTGGAAGAACCGGCAACTCAAGACTGTCCAGGACAATTTCTGGTCCGTTGAGTTGTGGAGTGCTGTCCACGACAGTCAGTTTTCCGTCAACGACTACATCCATTGGAACTAAGTCCGAATCGACCAAGCTCGGCCAATAAATACCAAATGGTTGACCGGGACCGGGGCCTCCTGCCGTACCGAACATCCCGGGGATAGAGCAGAGCCCGATTTCGGTGCCAGCGTTCGAAAAGGCCCTCCCCACTTTCCTCTCATCAGGGTCCTTAACGATGATCTTATAAACCGCCACCGCTTCTTCATTGGTCGCTGGGTTCTCCTTGTGCGTAGGTAGGAACTTGCGCACTACGGTTTCATAATCTTCGGGTCCATAAGGACAGCTATTCCAGAACTGCCTTTCAATCAACTCAGCTTTCGCCTCAATATCTAATCCCGTGAGCCCTACAGAGATCTGATTTCGGTAGCCGCCGTGGTAATTCATAGCCACCTTGAGTTGGCGAGGCGCGGGCTCTCCTTGTGTCTCTGATATTCGCACACGATCTTTTTCTATTTCTTCAACTTTTATAGTGTCGAAACGACTGACCACGTCCGGGTTGAAATAGCGATCACTTTGTATCTCATAGAGAAGCTGAGACGTGACTGTCCCAACCGATACCTCCCCGCCAGTTCCATCGTGCTTACCAATGATTGAGCTGCCGTCTGCGAAAACCTCAGCCCAAGGAAAGCCGGGGTAGGTTAAATCTTCGATCTCCGTGAAGAACGAATAGTTTCCGCCGGTGGCTTGGCCTCCGCACTCAATAACATGCCCTGCCACGATGGCACCAGCCAATGCATTCCAGTCGTCTCGTTGCCAACCATGATGCCAAGCAGCCGGCCCTGCCACCACAGCAGCGTCCGTCGCTCTGCCGGTCACGACTATGTCTGCGCCTTGGTTGAGGGCCTCAACAATCCCCCAACACCCGATATAAGCGTTAGCGGTGACAATTCGTTCCGCTAAGTCCCCTAGCGGTTCACCGGTGTCGAGATGCGCAAAATCATTGCCCGACTCCATTAAGTCATTCAACCGGGGAGCTAAATCATCACCAGCTACATATGCAATCGTGGGATTAAGACCTAAGCGGTCCGCTAACTCCTGTACCGCATCGGCGCAACCTTCCGGGTTCAGACCTCCAGCATTCGTAACGACCTTAATTTGGCGATCAAGACACTCACCCATGACGTCTTCCATCTGCGTCACAAAGGTTCTGGCGTAACCTCCGCCGGGCGCCTTAGCTTGAATTCGCGACAGAATCAGCATCGTCAGCTCTGCTAACCAGTCTCCCGTCAATGCATCAATGGGTCCGCCGTAAACCATTTCTTTAGCTGCTGATAAACGATCTCCAAAGAATCCGCTGCAGTTCGCAATTCGTATTGGCTCTTCACTGGAGGCTGACATCACTTCTCTTCTCGTAGATGAATCTTCTTTACGGTAATCGAATTCGAGAACATGCTCCTAAGTCCGTCGCTGCTCCGACGCGACTCCGCCTGGTTCTGACAGAATGATCGCATGTCTAATCCTGTCCTGCTGTTACATGGGTTCACCGGATCAGTAGAGTCCACTTGGGTTCCTACTGGCATCATCGAACTCCTAACCGATGCTGGGCGCGAGGTCATCGCTTGGGATCTCCCTGGTCACGGCTCAGCTGAAAAGCACCACGATCCAGATGCCTATGCCGAAATGGAGCAACAACTCGTAGCTCGATTACCAGAAGGCCAAGTAGATGGGGTTGGCTTCTCAATGGGCGCTCGAACTCTTCTTTGTATGGCCGCGATAGCTCCTGAAAAATTTGGGAAACTCGTAGTTTCGGGCGTAGGAAGAAACCTCTTCGAGCGCGATGAAGCGCAGGCGGAGCGGATCGCTAAAGGCGTGCAGGGTGACGCCGACGATGACGACGTGCACGCTCAAACCTTCGCCCGCTACGCGGCAGAACCGGATCAAGATGGTTTAGCGTTAGCCGCTTTCATGCGTCGAAAGCATTACCCGCTTGGCCCCCCTCAATTTGAGCAAATCACTCAACCCGTGAGAGTGGTGCTCGGCACCGAAGATTTCGCTGGGCCGGCTACCCCATTATTAGATTCGCTCGCCGACGCCAGCTACACAGAGTTACGAGGGTGTGACCATTTCGCGACGCCAAAGAACTTCGGTTTCATAGATGCTGTACTCGAACATCTCGAGGCGTTTTAAGCATCGAATTCTTCTATTCCTAAAGTCATTAAGGAAGAACCAAGTATGGGACAGGGTTAACGGGCTCTCCGTCCAGCCAAAGTTCGAAATGGAGATGAGCTCCTGTAGATAAACCAGTGGAGCCAACCAACCCTAGAGGAGTTCCAGCCGCTACCTCTTGACCAGGCTCAACTAGTGCGCTCTTAAGGTGTCCATAAACTGTCGCCATTCGTTGTCCATGACCAACGATGATCGCAGTGCCATAGGCAGTTAAATCAGTGACAGCTATAACGGTTCCGGTGGCGACTGCCAATGCCGCACCGCCAGACGTTCTGTTGGGCCCTATGAAGTCAACGCCTCTGTGAATTGCAACATGGTCCCATATCGGGTGCCGACGCCAGCCATAACCAGAGGTTTGCACCGGCTCAAGCAGCGGAGACGCTAAGGAACTTAGGTTGGGCGGATTGTGTGCCTGGCAGGCCTGTGAATGAAAAATCAGCTCCTCTAAATAGCCAGCGTCTAAAGCTGCGGAGTTCTTCGATGGTGGACTACTAGGCACTTTGGATGCTATTCGAAGTAGCACTGCTCCAGGGCCGGAAGTCGACATGTCGCTAACTGGCCAAAGATCACAGGCGGCTTCCTTGATTAGCGTAGAAGTCCCAAAGGGAGTGATACGACCACTCGAATGAACTAGCGAATAGCCATCGCCGTCGAAGGTAGGGATCATGCCAGCAAATGATTCAGCGAAACCCCTGCCAGGTCCAGAACCATAGAAATTAGCATCACCAAAAGTGAATACTCCGCCGTCATCGGCTAATAGCCAGTAACCGGCACTCGTTTTCGTCGGAAGTAGACCAACGATCGGACGATTCAGCGTCAAATCACCAGTCGAGCCGCGAAAAACAGCATCGCCGTAAGAGAAGACACCTCCATCGGCGGCGACGAGCCAGTATCCCTTACCCGTGTCGGTAGCGGCCATGTCGACAATCGGGCTATTGAGAACAAGAGCGCCAGTGGAGCCGTAGAACTCTGCATCACCGAAAGAAAAGATTCCACCATCGCTTGCTACTAACCAATAACCATTTCCGCTCTTAGTTGGCGCCATCCCTACCACTGGCTGATTCAACGTCACAGCGCCCATGTCACCAAAGTGACCGGCAGACCCGAAGCTAAGTACGGTGCCTTCCGATGTGGCTATCCAATAGCCCTGGCCATCCGACCGAGAAGTCATCGCCGCTACTCCACTTGCCAGCGAAGTCTGGTCAGGTTGGCCGTATATAACAGCGCCACCTGCTGATTCGACCTTAGCCGCGCCTGCTGGGTCTGCGGCGAGCAGCAACATGGTCGTCAAGGCAGCGATAACCGATTTCTTCAACACGAAGGGTCAGTTTGCCGGGTTATTACCCAGAAGTGAAGGACCCATGTACTTTCATCGGTGTGGCGAACGTTCTTATTCTCGAACCCTGGTATCAAGGTTCTCATCGCAGTTGGGTCGATGGATGGCGATCACATAGCAACCATGCCCTCAATGTGGTCAGCGGGAGTGACTCCGGATGGCGTCGCTCCCTTGTGACGGCGCCGCCTCGGTTTGCCCAAGCCATCAACGAAACACCCCAACCAATTGATGCCTTAGTTGCCAGCACCCCTATAGATCTCGCAACCGTGCTCGGTTTAATAGACAGGTCGACATATCGTCCCCCGACACTCCTTTACATGCATGAGAGCCAGATTGGATACCCCCCAGGCCCGAAAGGTGGAAACCCTTATCGAGCCATGATTAATGACCTGAACTCCATTTTGAGTGCTGACAAAGTTGCGGTCGCAACTCACTTTCATGCTGATCTTTTGAGACGTGAAATGCCAAGATTCGCTGATGAACTCCTTAATGGATCTGGCGACAAGGTACGAAGAGCACTCGAGAATCTCCATGTTTTGCCCGTAGGAATAGCTCTGTCCGACCTTCACCCAGTCGGCCTTAACGGGCCCAACCGAATTCTCTGGAACCACCGCTGGTCTCATGACAAGAACCCCGGCGAATTCGTGCACGCAATGGCGCTCTTAGCTGCGGAAGGACACGAATTTGAACTTTATGCCCTCGGGGAGGTTGAACGTGCCGGCGAAAAGGCGTTTAGGCGCCTTAAGGAGCAGCTTTCGGATCGAGTGCTTTTATCTGGCACTCAAAGTAGTGAGACATACCGCCAAGCTCTGTGTCGCAGCGACTTAGTGGTATCTACCGCGCACCACGAGTTCTTCGGAGTTTCTGTTGCCGAGGCGATAGCTGCCGGAGCACGACCAGTCCTTCCAGATCGGCTTGCTTATCCAGAGCTTGTTCCGAGTGCCTACTCATCTGAGTTTCTCTACCACGAATCGCTCGAGACAGCCCTCAGCAGCATCTTGTCAAGTTCCAGGGACGAGTTACACCGACATCGGCACGAAACTCGGGAACACATAGCCAACTTTGGGTGGGAGAAAGTTGCTCCCAAATATGACTCGCTGCTCAACGAGTTACTCTCTCCTCACTCATGATTTTAGTAGATACTCCGCGCTGGCACTGGAGAGACCAGCTCTGGGGTCACATGGTCTCGGACGTATCGCTACAAGAGCTTCATCAATTTGCCCGACAAATAGGTAAACGTCGGATTGGGTTTCAAGGCGACCATTACGACGTGAACCAAAAGGAACACCAACTAGCTATTGAAGCTGGCGCCAAGGCAGTGGGCAGTCGCGAACTAGTTAGAAGCCTGCGGGATTCTGGACTCAGAAATCGGACCAATCGGCCAACTTGGAGTGTTGTCTACGAATCAACAGGGAGCCAAACGCAGTCCGAGCTCGTAGAAGCTATTTACCGCAGCATTAGCTCTGAAGATCACCGCACTCGTTTACATCACGCACTGCTGTCTGCGAACCCCCACTTAGAGGCTCTTAGCGCACTAATCGTCGAACACGAAGAGGCTTCCGCTGTGGTGCTGAAACTAAGAGAAGACCCTTGCCTTGATTCAGTCGACCTCGATCTATTTGTGAACAGCGAATCAGATGGATTAAGAGTGGTTGAGTTGATTATCGGAGATTGCTGACAACCACAACGGTCACCATCAAGGCCTACTCTTGCTCGTCGGATTCAGCGCCCTCATCATCTAACAACTCTGACTCGATTAACTCATGGCGTCGTATATAGGTTGAGACGAAGGCTTGAATGGTTGCGGCGACCGGGACGGCGAGAAGAGTGCCTACAACTCCTAGTAATGAGGCGCCCAAGATCACAGTTCCGAAGGCGACTGCAGGATGAATATTCATCGTTTGAGAAGTGATCCGAGGAGCAAAAAGGTAATTCTCTAATTGCTGATAAACCGCTATAGCCAATAACACCCACAGCGCGGTTATGGGCTGATGTAGCAGCGCTATCAAGATCGGGAGAAGACCCGCCAAGTATGTTCCCGCTACCGGAACAAATTGAGACATGATCCCGACCCATAACGCCAGCGGCACTGGAGAAGGGACTTCCAGAAGAGCAAAGATCAGCCAGTGAACAAGAAACGCCGCTAATCCCAACAAGGTTCTTGAGTAGATATATGCGCCCGTCTTATCGATCGCTATTTCCCAGCCTTTCAACATCAGCGCCTGGCGTTTAGGAGACAAGGCTGAACAGAGGAGGCGGCGGAGTTTGGGTCCGTCTGCAACGAGGTAGAAAGTGAACAGCAAGACGGTAAGAGTTTGGAAAACCAGCGACATAAGCGCTGTCCCTATCGACACCAAATCTCCAGCGACATTAGACGCTAAACGAGCAGCGCTACCGCCGGTCGAAAATTCAGCAACTAGAGCATCCGTCTCAAGAACAATTCCGAACCGCGCTTCTAACCACTGTTCGATCTCTTGAATGTACCCAGGTGCTTCTGCGGTTAATTTCGTTATTTGCTCAGCGAGGACTGAACCCATCGCATACAAAAAGCCGCCAACAGCTAGCAGGATTAAAGCAAACATCGACAGCGTCGCTGGCCCCCGACGCCAGCCTCTGCGGGCGAGCCAGTTGACAGCCGGTTCAATAGCGAATGAGAGAAATAACGAAACGAGAATGACGATGATAAGCGAGCGGACTCGCAACAGCATCCATACGAGAGCAACTAAAAGCGTAGCTCCACCGAGAAACATCGCTGTAGCTCGCGGCACCCATTTGGGCATCTTCTCAGCTCCTTCATTCATGGCGAACTCATAATCTTCAACAGGTCTTCGTGAAGGAAGCCATTAGATGCAATGCCGCTTATCGAATCGGGGTCAGCGTTCAGATCTAGGTTCGCTTCTCCATGAATATCTGTAAAGCTCCCTCCGGCTTCTTTTAGAATCACTGGCATTGGCGCGAGATCCCATGGGGAGCAGATTGGATCAATCATCGCTTCAGCTTGCCCGGTAGCGACCATGTAGTAGCCGAATGCATCCCCCCATGTTTTCATGAGGGCTTTCGAAGCTTTCAAGGCCAATAAAGCGGCATCGGGAAAGGTGTCAAAACTACTGGTGTTTACCAAGGCGCCATCAAGCTCTTTGTTTTCGCTTACTCTGCACCGCTGGCCATCATGCCAACAACCCATACCTCGCGCGGCGGCAACAGTCGAGTTAAGAGCAGGTACATAGATGACTCCTACGAGAGGTCCAGAGTCATCGACAACAGCGAGCAGAGTCGCGTATAGAGGTACACCCCTGACGAACCCCCTAGTCCCATCAATAGGATCGACAATCCAGGTCAGGTCATCGGCCTTAAATGACCCTCCCTCCTCTTCGCCGATTACCAAATGGTTTGGGTGGCGTCTGTTGAGTTCATCGCGAATGAATCGCTCTGCTACTCGATCAGCCTCGGTCACTTCGGATCCGTCTGTTTTGGACTCAATTTCTAAACTGGAACGACGAAACCAATCGAGAGTCAAAGAACCGGCAGCCTGAGCTAATTCCGTAGCTTCAGCTAGCAGTTCTTCAAGGGAAACAGTCAACGATCAGATCCTTAATCCTGTCACTAATCACGAAAAGTTGGGTGAACGTTTTTCAAAGAAAGCAGCTACCGCTTCTTTCTGATTCGGCGACCCAATTAAAGCGCCGATATGTTCTCGCTCGGCGGCGAAACGCTCCGCTGTGGTGCGTTCGCCAAGGCCATTGAGAATGCTTTTCATTCGCCTAATCGCCTCAGGGTTCTTCTCTGATATTTCGTGGGCTAATTCCATAGCTGCTGCATAGGGGTCGTCGTGTAGTCGTGTCGCTATACCCAATTCAACTGCCTCTGCCCCAGAGACCATTTTGCCAGTGAAGTACATTTCCTTCATCACGTCGAGGCCGACCATCGATGGCAGCAGCACTGAAGCGCCCATGTCTGGGACCAAACCCCACCGAACTTCCAGAATCGACATCTTCGTATCTGGGTGAACAATTCTAATATCAGGTCCCATAGCTATCTGGAAGCCGCCTCCCAGCGCATGGCCGTTTATCGCTCCAATTACAGGTACTTCCAACTCCTGCCAAACCCAGGCGGCCTGTTGCCCAAGGTGCGTAATCCGGCCTTCAAGGTGATCGCCAGGCGAATCGGCCTGATTCTCATTGCGTTCAGTCCCCATAGCTTGAAACGAGGAGAAGTCCAAGCCGGCACAAAATGATCTGCCTTCGCCGCTGAGGACAACAGCCCTCAGATCGTCGCGACTTTTTAGCTCTTCACCAGCGTTTGCGATCGCCCTGAACATTTGGTTATCTAGCGCATTGAGCTTTTCTGGGCGGTTCAAACGTACGTCCGCGACTCCATCTTCGACTGTAACCATCACACGCTCAGACATTGGTACCCCTTCGTTAGGCCAGTAACAGTGTGCCCACTGAAGTCCCGCCGGATCAATTGTTAAAGAAAGTTAACTTAGCCAAGGCCAACGACGAGGCTTTTGGACAGGCTCCGGCGGACCTTGCATCGCTACTGGAAATGTCAGGACCGGCACCGTCAACTCGCGAGCAATTCGTTCTGAAGGGAACAAAACCAGCCTGGACGTGGCGCCCTGAGGTCGCTCAGCAAACAAGACCACCATGTCGGCTTGAACTTCGGATGTAGTTCTAACAACTGCACCTGTAAAACTCTCAGTGCGCAATGTTCGAAATTCCACCTCTACATCTTTAGTCGCGCACTGGGCCAAAAGATTCTTGACCGAGTCCGACTCTGGCTCTTCTGGTTGATACACCACCAACCTTGAACGCCAACGGGCGGCGAGATCAATTAACCATTCTGGAATGTCAGTCGACATCGATGAAGCAATCAATACTTTGCCAGGCAGCTCCAATTGACTTGATTCTGTCGAACTGTCTTCAGTTTCGTTGCTTGAGCCTTGAAGGTCCTTTGCCACGAGAAGTGGACCAACCAGTTCGAACAGCACTACTGAACCCAGAACCACGGTCGCAGCTTCTGCTCCTGGATCTCCGAGGACTTCGCTTGCCAGTACCGCTAGCCCAACCGCAACTCCTGCCTGCGGGGTTAAGTTGACTCCAAGTCTGAGTGCGGTTCTCCATCCAAGGCCACCAAACAGACCCCCGATAAGCCCGCCCACTATCTTTGCGCCGACTCTGACGGTTATATAAACGACCCCTACAATTCCGACTCCCCCAAGGTCGTCAAGATGGATTGAGGCACCCGCAAGAGCGAAAAAAAGTAGGTAAAGAGGCTGCTCTATGCTTCTAACCGTGCGGAATAGACGGAGCGAAAATGCTTCTGGTGAAACTGAAGCGGCGGTCGCTCCAGCCATCAATGCCGCAAGTGGCAAGGAAATCTCCAACCAGTCGGCAACCGCCCACCCCATCAATATGTGGACGAGGACGAATAAAAGTAGCTCACCTGAAGTTTCAATCTGAAAGCCGAGGCGCGATATGAACCAACCGCCCAGCAATCCGAGAACACCTCCACCGATTCCAAGTTGAACGAAATCGACAACCGCAGCTGAGACATCAGCGTCTTGGTCGGCCAATATCGTGGCTATCGGCAGGACCGCTGCAAAAGTAGTGGTAGCTAGCGCGTCCGACACTGCATGCGTGCCGACCACACCCGTCGCGTAATCTCCTTTTGCTTTTACTGAACTAACGATGTGTGCGATTGTCATGGGAGCGCCCGCACCCGCAAGCGCAGCTAATACCAAGGCGACCGACCTGTCAGCTCCAACTGCTCGCGTCGCCCAAAAAACCAGGACGGCACTCAACGCGTATTGCGTCGCACCTGTTGTTAATGTCCACTTAGCCGCGCGCAAAGCACGCGTGGAAACACGCTCACCAATGACAAACATCAAGATGGCTAGGGCCACCTCAGTCAGCGGTCTAAGCGACGCAAGTTCATGCTCGCTTATCAGTTCAATTCCCGACGGCCCGAGTAATGCGCCAACTATCAAAAAACCAACCAGCTCGGGTAGGTGACGCCGCGCCAAAAGCCGACTGGCCAGATAGGCCAGCCAAGCCAGAAGGGCGAACGCTCCGAGGGTTTCCGTCACGATCGTGACGTTAGCGCTAGCCACCAGCCCGACAAGTATTTAGAACAGAATTTCAAGACCCCGTGACGGGCTCGAACGAGGGATCACGTTTTTCAACAAAGCTCGCTACGCCTTCTTTGAAGTCTGATCGCTTTAGCGACTCTGCCATCACGCGGTTCGATTGCTCTAGAGAGTCGGTTCGAGCCATGTCTAGCTGACTCCAAATCTGATTCTTCATTTGAGCCATTGACCACGGTGCGCTGTAGCGCCCTAACTCTCTCGCATATTCAAGCGTGGTATCTAGAAGTTCACCTGGCGGCAGCACGCGGCTTACGACACCCATCTCTTTCGCTTCTTCTGCGAGAAACACTCTCCCAGACATAAGAATGTCAAGAGCATTAGATGGACCAACGACGCGCGGCAACATATAGGAAACGCCATGCTCGGCAATTAAACCGCGTCGAGCAAATGCACTCGTAAATTTCGCACCTTCGGCGGCGAAGCGAATGTCGCACATCATGGCGTGCACGAAACCTAACCCTGCACAGGCTCCATTGATGGCAGCAACAACCGGTTTGGGAATCGTCAGAGCATAGTCATGACGTTCATTGCGAAGCCTCGGCCCCGATTCCTCTTCCCCATCGCGCGCCCCTATGCCTTGAAGCATGTCCATGTCAGCTCCAGAACAAAAGCCGCGTCCCGCTCCTGTGACCACGATCGCTTTGACATCGCTTGAAGCGGATGCTCGATCAAGAGCATCGAAATACGCTGATCCAAGCTCACCCGTCCAAGAGTTCAAACGCTCAGGGCGATTGAGTGTGACGAGAGCCACACCATCAATCTCTTCATAAAGGACTACATCACTCATAAAACACGCCCCCTTTGGCTAGAGACCACACCATACCCTCTTGAACAGCTTCCCTTCAGCGGGATTCAAGATGAAGGGATCTCCTCAATTTCGACTGATTCCATTACGTCGCCAACTTCGATATTTAAAGCCACATCCATGCCACTGTTTACGAATCCAAACAGGTTGTAAGCAGGTGCAAGCTTCGAGCGGCAGTCGTCAATACAGATAAAAAATTGGCTTCCATTTGTGTTGGGGCCAGCGTTAGCCATAGCGACGGCCCCCAGTGTGTATTCACCGGTAACGGGTTCGTCGTCAAACCGATAGCCCGGTCCGCCGGTACCAGTCCCTTCCGGACATCCGCCCTGAATAACGAAATCAGGAACGACGCGATGAAAAGTTAAGTTGGTGTAATAACCGTCACGAGCCAGGTTTATAAAGTTATTGACCGTATTCGGTGCGAGCTTAGGATCAAGATCCATCACAATGACGCCCTTGTTGGTTCCAAGGGTCACTCGGTAGGTCATTTGCTCGTCAATATTCATTTCAGGTACTGAAGCCATTTCAGCACCCTACCGTTAGAACACGCGAAGCTGTTAGTCAGTGGACCTGAGCGTAACTCCAGCGAGTTCTCCGGTGTGTTGGCCATCTTCCATGAAGACCTTCCCATTAACGATGGTTGCGTCGTAACCACTGCCACGTTGAATGTAGCGACCTGCCCCACCTGGGAAATCATGAACATATTCGGGGCCGCTCAGCGCCAAGTGCTCAAAATCAATCACGTTAATATCTGCGTAAGCACCTTCGACGATGCGGCCTCTGTCCACAAGACCAAAGAGATCTGCCGTATCTGATGTAATCCGGCGAACTCCTTCTTCAAGGCTGAAGAATCCCGTGTCTCGCACCCAGTGACTTAGGAAGTAGGTGGGCTGACTTGAGTCCATTATCTGTCCAACGTGCGCCCCTGCGTCCGCTAGCCCCATAACAATGGCTTCGTCTGCCATCATCGTTTCGATCGCTTCGTAGTCTTGGTTGAGGATCGGGAGAGAGAGCATCACCGAGCCATCAGAGCGGTCTGTCTCAGCGAGGAAATATTCAACAGGCGTAACTCCGGCCTCAGCGGCTTTTGCTTCCAGTGTTCCCTCAGGTCCCACCCGATAATCGGGATCTTCTGCATCCAGCAAATACAACCTGCTTAGGTCCACCATGGCGCTACCGCCGCCATGAATTTTTTCCGGATTATTGGCCTCCTCAATAAGCATTCGTCGTGTTTCGTCATTTCGAATAAGACTGAGACGTTCGCTGAGGTCCATACCTTGCATTGATTTCCATGTTTTTCCGGCTCGGGCCCACGGCGTTCGATGCTGAATTCCGAGAACGACCCCTATCGGACGACAGGTCGTTTGAGGTCGAAGTTCGGCGCCTTTCATGTTCTCTGCCGCTACCTCGGCAAGCGCTACGTCGCTCATGTCGGGCCGAACCGCGTTGTAGACCAGCCCAAAGGTCGATGGTCGGCCGCTTCGTCGGGTGATTTCACCCAACGTTCTGATCTCATGCTTAAGGCCTGCCCAATCAGCTCCTGCCTTTTCAAACCTCGGAGCTGACTCAAATACGCCCTTGCCGTGACGACCAAGGACGTCAGCAAACGCGAAGAGCTCGTCATCGTCTGCAAACGTTCCCGGTATCGGTCGACCATCGGGTGTTCTGTGAAGCAAGGTTCGTGATGTCGAGAACCCCAAAGCACCTGCGCCTATTGCCTCATCAACTAAATCGCACATTTTCGCGACTTGTTCAGCGTTGGCTGGCTCTTCATCCAAGCTCTCTTCCCCCATCACGTTCCACCGCACAGCCACGTGACCGACCATTCCACCAACATTGATGCCTTTAGGTAAGCCGTCTAGAAACGAAAGATATTCTCCGTAAGTACGCCAGTCCCAGGGCAACCCTTGAAGTATCGCCTCTCGGGGTATGTCTTCAACTGATTCCATCATCTCGGCGAGGTGAGATATGTCTTCAGTCTTAACGGGTGCGAAGGTGACCCCACAGTTCCCCATAACCACTGAAGTAATTCCGTGCCAACAAGAACTCGAACCTATTGGGTCCCAAGCCAGTTGAGCATCCAAGTGAGTGTGTATATCCACGAACCCCGGCGTGACAATTTTGCCGCGGGCATCAATTTCTCGGATGCCATGCCCATCTATCTGACCAACCGCGACGATCCGGTCCCCATTGATCGCCACGTCAGCCTTTCGGGTCAGCGACCCTGTTCCATCAACGACTTCGCCGCCTCTAATCACAATGTCGAACGCTGTGCCAGACATCAGGATCCTCCATTCACTCTCGGTAACCGCAAACAGCAATCACAACAGTTCGTGCATACTTCTGTTTCCAGACTAACCGCTCAACCAAAGCGACACGTCGAGGTGAACAGATGTACCCTTCTCAACACAAACAAGTTTCGACAGCTTTCCGAAATGGGATGCACTTCAAGAGGTGACGAAGTGAAGATGACACACAGACAAATTGACGCCAAGAAATCTATTGGGCTCCTTTGCGCCTTGGCTATTGTCGCCTCTGGTTGCTCTCTAAGCAGTACTGCCAGCGATTCAACCACAACCCTTCCTAGCGTTACAACATCGTCTTCGTCTTCATCATCAGGTGTTGCAACCGATGACGACACCGCTGCAAACGGGGCCGCAATTCAAACTGCGTCTGAAAGATACGGAACCGATGCAGAAACAACGACACCGCCTATCTTGACCAACGCTGACACCATCACAACTGCAGGATTGGGGCCCGTTCGCATAGGTCAAACCCTCGACGAAGCGCAAGAAGCCGCCGGGGTTACCTTTAACGCAGCTTCAACCGGTAGCGAGAAATGCCAGTACTACACGCCAGCGGCCGGGGCTACAGGAGCCTCCTTTATGGTCGTGAACGGCGAAGTTGTGCGTGTCGATATCTCTAGCGGCCCAATCACAACAAAATCGGGTTATGGCATTGGTTCCACTAAAGAAGCGATCAAGTCCGCTTTCGGCAGCAAGATTCAGGAATCATCATCGAGTGATTCTCTAACTTTTGTTCCAGTGACTGATGGGGACAATCTGATGAGAGTCATCTGGGAAATTGATGACACTGGTGTCGTAACCTCGCTCCGAGTTGGTCGGACTGCTGATGTAACACCAAAGATCGGTTGCTCTGGTAGTTGAGTGGCTGCTCAGCTATCCACCCGACTCCAGAAGTTTGTAACGACATCAATCCATAGTTGCGTGGTCAACGCGAGCGAATCAACGTCGACGCGTTCGTCGTGACCATGGAACCGGCTCATAAAATCTGACGAGTTCACCCGATCACTGAATAGGCCGGCACCATAAGCCACAGATCCTCGGTCCCGATAAAAACGGGCATCGGTCGCACCAACGATGAGTGACGGAATTAGCGGCGCACCCGGATGAGCTTTCTGCATCATCTCCTCTAGGAGGTGCCACATCGGAGTGTCGGTAGAGGAAAACGTCGCTGGATCGTCGTGGATAGACCGAACTTCCACGTCCTCGAATAATTCTCCTAACGCCTCTCGAAGGTGTCGATCAACTTCCTCACTATCGCCAGGGGCCGTACGTATGTCGACATCTATTTCCACGGAATCTGGAATGACGTTTGTTTTGATTCCTCCGTGAACAACATTCGGCGAAAACGTCGTGTGGCTGCAGGCATGAAGGTGTCGAGCTAATCCAGGGGAATCCAAGCTGGAAATAGCGTCCCAGACGGTTTCCGGCCGCAGCAAGGCGTCTTTCACCTCGCCATCGAGCTCAAGTGTTGAGATCTGGTGCTGCCACATTTCCGTTAACTTGGCAGCAGGGCGATACTCCCC
>CAJWBN010000052.1 GCA_913020735.1 uncultured Acidimicrobiaceae bacterium | reverse complement strand
CCTCCGCTTTACAAGAGCGGTGCTCTAGCCGTTGAGCTACTCGGGCCGTGGATGCCTAGCGTAAACCCCAGCGGGCGGTTAGTGATGTCGTTCAGCAATCGATTTCTCTTTGTCGTTGGATTTCATAAATGGTTATAGCCGCTGCGTTGGAAACATTGAGCGATTCAAGCTGACCGATTTGAGGTATTGAGACGAGTTGATCACATCTTTTTTTTGTCAGATGGGACAGTCCCTCACCTTCAGCGCCCAAAATCACCATCAATGGCTCTGTGGCAACTCGCATCTGATAGATGGACTCCTTGGAGGCGCCGTCGAGTCCGACGATCCAAAGACCTTGGTCAGACATCTCTTTCATCACCGCGGGTAACCCAGCTACGAGCGCAATGGGTAAATGCTCCACAGCACCCGCTGCCGCCTTTACTGCAGCGGGTGTGAGCCTCACAGCTCTATGTCGAGGCAAAACAATTCCGGTAACTCCAGCAACTTCGGCTGTTCTAAGAATCGCCCCCAGGTTGCCAGGGTCGGTGACTCCGTCTAGCGCTACAACCAGGGGGGGCTTATGTGATTGCCCCGAGATCAAAGTTTCGATCTCAACTGGCCGAATCGATTCCGCCTGGGCTATCACACCTTGGTGTGACTCGGTTAACGCGTAGTCTTCAAGTTTTCGTGCGGAGAGTTGCCTGAGAGGGACTCTCCGTTCTTCACATAGGTCTGCTATTTCAGCGAGAATCGCTGTGTTGTGAACATCTTCGCTTATCAGTACTTGTTGTGTACGTCGCTTGCCTGCTCGCAACAGTTCCCGAACTGCTTGTCGCCCTTCGATGTGATCTCCACCCAAGTTGTCAGGTCTGTTTCGCGCTTTAGGTTGATTTTTGTCACGATCGTTTCGATTCTTATTTCCTCCGGGTCGCCGTCCTCGTGTGTTGTTTGTTCCACTACGGTTCGCCGGATTCTTTTTGGTCGACTGCTGTCGTCCACCACTCGGTCTAGGCCTTCGCTGGGATTGACTCATTTGCTCTCCAATAAAGCCACCGCTATCGCTACGACTCCTTCGCCTCGACCTAAGGCACCGATCCCCTCAGTTCTCTTTCCACAAACGGTGACGATGGAACCTGCTGCGTCTGACAAGTTTCTTTCCATCTCATCTTTAACTGGAGCTATTTGGGGTTGGTCAGTAATAACAGTGCAATCAGCATTGGCTAGCTTCCAACCAGCCTTATCGACCATTTCGGCAACCCGTTGAAGCATTTCGATGCTGTTCGCTCCATCGAATTCTTCACCTGTGTCAGGAAACAGTTGGCCAATATCGCCCAGGCCAGCTGCTCCGAGCATGGCGTCAATCACAGCATGAGTTACAACGTCAGCGTCGCTGTGGCCAGAAAGACCTCTGTGTTCGGGAAAGTGAATCCCTCCCATCACAAGAGGACGATCGTCGTCGGCCCATACGTGCGCGTCGTACCCTTGACCTATTCGCATCATGAGTTAAGTCCCATCAGTTCGGCAGCGATGTCGAGATCTTTAACGGTAGTTATCTTGATTGCAGCTAATTCCCCAAGAACAACATTCACAGTTCCCCCTAGCGCTTCGACAAGTCCTGCATCATCGGTAGCTTCGCTGCCGCTTGCGTGAGCTGCTTCCAATATGTGACGTTTAAATGCTTGTGGTGTCTGAATAGCCATCAGATCCGCACGATCAACCGTTTCTTTAACTTCTAGCCCATTGGGTGTGTCACCCACCCGTTTTAGGGTGTCAACAACGGGTAGGGCCGGGATAGTTGCATCGGCACCTGCTTGCACAGCTCCAATGACGGCTCGATAAAGATCAGCTGAAGCTCCCGGTCTAGCCGCGTCTTGCACGACAATGATCGTCGCCTCCGGAGGTACTGCTTCCAGACCGTTTCGAACAGATTGGCTTCGGCTATGTCCACCCCCTACCACGATGTCTGCATCTGAAATCGTGACGTCATCGACTGCATCGGCGTTCACGACGAGCACTACACCATCACAGCAGGATCTAGCTGTGGAGACACTCCAATCCACAACTCGTTGATGTCCGAGCATCGCGTTCTGTTTGTTTCCTCCAAATCGTGAACCCAATCCGGCAGCTAAGACAATGGACCATGTAATTTCCACATCACCACTGTGGCACTTGTCGCGCTCAATTCCGCACTGCCTGTCTGGATTTAGAAGAAACTCAAATATCTCAACCCTGAAAGATGAAGATTATTCTCGAATCTTTGAGGCGTCGCCTATTCGGTACTCGCCGCATCTTCAAGTTCAACAGGCCCTGGGTCGAACCCATCGATTGATCGGAAGACTATTTCGTCACTTTCTTCGTCAGCATCAACCACGATTATTTGGCCTGCCTCGAACTCCTTGTAGAGGATGCGTTCAGACAAAGCGTCTTCAACATGGCGCTGGATTGCACGCCGAAGAGGTCGAGCGCCGAGGGTCGGGTCGTAGCCTTTTCGCGCTAACCAGTTTTTAGCTGAGTCAGTAAGTTCTAGGCCCAATCCTTGTGCCTTAAGTTGTTCGGAGGTCCTAGCAATCATCAAATCGACGATTTCGGTCACCTCGTCCATGGAAAGTTCATGGAACACGATGGTGTCATCAACACGGTTAAGGAATTCCGGGCGGAAATGCGCCTTCAGAGCATCATTGACTTTTTCTTTCATCCGCTCGTAGCTAACAGCTTCGTCGGCTTTCGTGAACCCGACATTTGCCCGGCGGAGATCTGCTGTACCGAGGTTCGACGTCATAATTAAGACGGTGTTACGGAAGTCAACGGAACGGCCTTGAGCGTCTGTTAGTCGACCTTCTTCGAGGATCTGCAGAAGGGTATTGAAAACGTCTGGATGCGCCTTTTCAACTTCATCAAACAGAACTACTGAAAATGGGCGGCGGCGGACAGCTTCGGTTAGTTGCCCACCCTCTTCGTAGCCCACATATCCCGGAGGCGACCCGACCAGTCTGCTCACAGTGTGCTTTTCCATGTATTCGGACATGTCAAGGCTGATCAGAGCGTCTTCATCTCCGAAAAGGAACTCGGCAAGTGTTTTAGCGAGCTCGGTTTTCCCGACGCCAGATGGCCCAAGGAAGATGAAGGAGCCACCAGGTCGTTTGGGGTCCTTCAGGCCTGCACGGGTGCGGCGAATGGCCTGACTGACAGCTTTAATAGCGTCCTGTTGACCGATAACTCGCTTGTGCAGTTCATCTTCCATCTTAAGAAGCTTCTGCGTTTCCTCTTCGGTGAGCTTGTAGACGGGGATACCGGTCCAAATCGATAGAACTTCGGCTATTGCCTCCTCGTCAACTTCGTCAAATAAATCCACACCTTCGGATTTGATCTGTTCCATGAGTTCAGTTCGACGATCGAGCAGATCCTTCTCTTCGTCGCGCAAAGAGCCGGCCAACTCGAAATCTTGATCTTCTACAGCTTGTTTCTTCTTTTCGACGACTTCGGCGATCTTGTTTTCGATTTCTGTGTAATCGGGTGGTGTCTCCATACGTTTAATACGAAGACGCGAGCCAGCCTCGTCTATAAGGTCTATCGCTTTGTCTGGCAAATGTCGGTCGGCAATGTAACGGTCGGCAAGGTTAGCTGCGGCTACAAGGGCTTGATCTGTGATTGTTACTCGATGGTGAGATTCGTAACGATCACGCAACCCCTTCAGAATTTCTATGGTGTGACTTAGGGTTGGTTCTTCGACGCGTATTGGTTGGAACCGTCGTTCTAACGCAGCATCCTTTTCTAAGTACTTCCGATACTCCTCCAAGGTAGTTGCGCCAATGGTTTGCAGTTCACCCCGCGCAAGCATTGGTTTGAGGATCGATGCGGCATCAATGGCACCTTCAGCTGCACCAGCTCCCACCAAGGTATGCAATTCGTCAATGAACAGAATTATGTCGCCGCGAGTCTTAATTTCTTTAAGCACCTTCTTAAGGCGCTCTTCGAAATCTCCTCGGTACCGCGAGCCGGCGACTAGCGCACCCAAATCAAGTGTGTAGAGCTGCTTGGCGCGCAGAGTTTCTGGTACTTCACCAGCAACAATCTTTTGTGCCAGACCCTCAACTATGGCTGTCTTTCCAACTCCTGGCTCCCCGATGAGCACTGGGTTGTTCTTGGTTCTTCTCGAAAGTACCTGCATCACACGTTCGGTTTCACGCATTCTGCCGATCACTGGGTCGAGGGCTTTGTCTTTGGCGTTCTGGGTGAGGTTTCTTCCGAACTGGTCCAGGATCGCCGACCCGCCCTGAGGACCGTCGCCGCGTTCAGCTGAACCTCCGACAGTTTCCTTACCGGGTTCGGAACCTTCTCCTTGCCCTGATCCGCTGTATCCAGAAAGTAATTGAATTACTTGCTGTCGAACTCGAGAAAGGTCTGCGCCAAGCTTCACTAGTACTTGCGCTGCTACTCCCTCGCCTTCTCGGATTAAACCCAACAAAATATGTTCAGTGCCGATGTAGTTGTGTCCGAGTTGAAGTGCTTCGCGAAGCGATAGTTCTAGAACCTTTTTTGCTCTTGGAGTAAAGGGAATATGGCCACTTGGTGATGATCCACCTTGGCCGATTATTTCTTCTACCTGACTGCGAACTGCTTCGAGCGAAATTCCTAGTGATTCGAGTGCCTTAGCAGCAACTCCTTCGCCTTCATGAATCAACCCCAGGAGGATGTGTTCTGTGCCGATGTAATTGTGGTTGAGAAGGCGGGCTTCTTCTTGAGCTAAGACAACTACTCGGCGAGCTCGATCTGTAAACCTTTCAAACACTGAATCCTCCAGGAGGCAAGTGTGCCCACGGCTGACGGGCGTTACAGGAGTGTAACCGGGTGAAGGGCCTTGTCTCACAGCAGGTTCCGGTCAAAGTTCAATTAATTTTTAATTATCCGCAACAAACCGAAGGTTTCAGTCCAGATAGAGGTGTCCTTTCGCTTTCCAGTTAGCTTTGCATTGTGGCTTCTCTTACTCCTCTGCAGCACCGGGCCCATCCCGACGCGGATTTACAGCGTGTGGAGGCGGCACTGAGAGAAGCTGCCACGACCGAAGACGACTTCTTAACTGAAGTTGCGTCCCATTTAATTCCTGCTGGTGGAAAGCGTTTGCGGCCAGCTTTCGTAATCGCTGCGGCACTGTCTTTAGATCCAAACGGCGATCAGTCTGAACGGCTTACCGACGAAATGGTGCGCGGCGGAGTGGCTGTTGAACTCGTCCATCTGGGTTCGTTGTACCACGACGATGTCATGGACGAAGCCGAAACCCGTCGCGGGATTGAAGCTGTAAACCATCGTTGGGGGAATCTGACGGCAATTCTTGCCGGTGATTTTCTCCTGGCTAAAGCATCTGAGTTAGCTGCTTCGTTGGGAACAGAAGTAGCTGAATTGCTGGCGGCGACGATTGGTCACCTCTGTGAAGGACAAGTTCGCGAACTCCAATTGATCTACGACATCAATAGGAACGAAGAACAATATCTCCAAGCCATTTCAGGAAAAACAGCAGAGTTGTACGCCACTTCGTGCCGTATCGGCGGAATTGTTGGCGGCGCTGATCGTTCGGTTGTCGATCAACTTACTGAATTTGGTCACGCATACGGAATGGCATTCCAGGTGGTGGATGACATCCTCGATCTGATAGCGACCGATGAGGAGTTGGGTAAACCCTCTGGTAATGATCTGAAAGAGGGCGTATACACACTGCCAGTAATTCGGATGATCGCGGGTGGCGATCCGATTGCAGAACTTCTGGGACAACAGTTGGATGAAGAAATCAGGGACCAAGCGCGGGCTGCTGTTATCCAAGGTCCCGAGATAGCTACCTCGATAGCGACGGCTCAAATGTATGTAGACAAGGCTTTGTCTGCTCTTGTTGCACTACCCGACACGCCTGGTGTGCAGGGTATGCGAGACGCTGCGACCAACCTGTTATCGGCCCTAGAGCGCTAAGAGATTTTCGGGTTTTGTGGTGTGGCCAATTAACCGCAACTACCAAGCTCCCACATTCGATGCAGGGCGAGGTATCAAATGGGACTGGGGTCGTCGTACCTATGTAATGGGCATTGTCAATGCGACCGAAGACTCATTCTCCGGCGATGGTGTTGCGGGCGAACTCGAAAAGGCAGGTGCGTTGGCCAAAGAATTCCAATCCTGTGGCGTAGATGTCATCGACGTCGGAGGAGCTTCCTCAAGGCCAGGTGCAGATCCAACTCCGGTGTCCGTTGAAAAGGAGCGGGTAACCCGCATCATCGAAATCATCAATGCTGAAGTAGAGATACCAATTTCTGTAGATACCACCTGGACCGAAGTCGCCGAGGCTGCCTTAGACGCAGGAGCAACCATCGTTAATGATATTTCTGGGTTTCGTTTGGACCCTGATCTTCCATCACTAGTTGCGGACAGAGGTGTCGGAGCTGTGTTGATGCACAATCAACGCGGACTGAAACATCGTGACGTCATTGACGACATCAAAACAGGGTTTTCGACATCGCTGTCCATAGCCAACTCCGCACGTATTGACGCAGCCAAATTGATTTTGGATCCCGGGTTCGGGTTCGGCTGGTCAGTTCAACAGAATTTGGAGATCTTGCGCCGCCTTCCAGAATTAGCTCATCTTGGGCTTCCACTGCTCATAGGCACTTCGAGGAAGTCTTCTATTGGGACCGTGCTCGGCTCAAACGTTGATGAACGGCTATTTGGAACTGCTGCGACCGTGACCCAAGCAATTTGCGCAGGCATTGACGTTGTGCGAATTCATGATGGGGCTGAGATGCGTGATGTCGTCAATATGGCCGACGCAGTAGTGCGACAAGACAAATCAGTCGGCTGAACTACTGACCGGGTGATATTCGCCATCGATACCTAGATATTCGCGTCCCTGATCTCGGTAGAAGGATCCAACTCCTGCCTTATCGAGAACCTCCAGCATCATTGGGAGCTCTTCGCCTTCGGCGCGAATTCGATCGATTACTCGTCGCGGACCGAGGTGGTCCAACATTTCGAATGGGCCATGAACCCAGTTAAAACCCCACCGAATGGCATTGTCGATATTCAATACATCGTCGGCGATCTCAGGCACTAACGAGGCGGCATATTTCAGCGTCCCTCCGAAGATCTTCCAAGCCAGCTCTCCCTCTGGGGAGTCGTGAAAGACGATTGACCCAAGTTCCATCGGTACGCCCTCTAGGTGTGGCGTTTGAGCGTCACGCCAGTCCTCACTGGCAAGATCGAAGCTTTCCTTGAGGCGTTCACCGTCAGGTGTCTTGCTTTGTCGGTAAAAGCCTCCGCCAGCTTTGCGTCCTAGCTGACCACTGTCGTGCATCCGTTGTTCAGCATCTGGGAAGCTTGTGAATTCATGGCCTACATCGGCGTCAGGCAAATTGGCGGCAAGGTTCTTGCCGACAAGTTCCATTACATCCAAGCCGATGAGGTCAATAAGGCCGTACAAACCCGTAGGAGGAAGTCCTATAGGAGCGCCTAACACGCCATCTATAGTCTCTTGACTCATTCCATCAGCTAGGAATGGCTTTGCTAGATGTAATCCGGAAAGCATGAAGAAACAGCCGATCCGGTTGCCAATGAAATTCACTGTGTCTTTGGCGTGGACCACTCCCTTTCCAAGCCGGCCAGAACCAAATTCAGCAAACGCTGATATGACTTCTTGGTCTGTCTCATCGCCAGGAACTAGCTCAAATAGGCGCATTACTTTCACAGGATTGAAAAAGTGAGTAATAGCGACATCAGAACGAAAGCGTTGCGGCATGCCTTCAGAGATCTGGCGCAGCGGTATTCCCGAAGTATTTGAGGAAATGACTGAGCCGTCTTTTCTGATTTCTTCCAGACGGCTAAACAAATTTCGCTTTACAGAGAGGTCTTCCACGATGGCTTCACACACCCAGTCATAGCCGCTGACTGCTTCTAGGTCAGCGTCAACTAAGCCTGTAACAACTAGGTCGCGATCTTCTTCGGCCACCTGTTGGAGCGCCGCTTCAACAGTATCTTCGTTCATATCGAGGATCAGAACCCGGCATCCCGCGGCTGCGCTCGCGGCAGCGATGCCCGCACCCATTGTCCCTGCGCCAATTACCGCGACGGATTCAATTGATCGAACCATCATCTACTCCTAAGAATGTTCGCTGCTTTTGTTTGAACCATAAATCCTGTGGTCTATCGACCTGTGATTTGTCGGCCAATGATTTCTTTCATGATTTCAGTCGTACCACCATAAATTGTTTGCACTCTGGCATCTGCGTAAGCCCTAGCGATCGGGTACTCATTCATGAACCCATATCCGCCAAACAGCTGTAGGCATCGGGTGATAGTTCGCAGTTGCATTTCGGTGCACCACCATTTCGCTTCTGCTGCATCTTCGGCTGTCAATTCACCCTCGTTCAAGGCTTCGATCTGCCGATCTACGAAGACCCATGCCAGATCCAATTCTGTTTTCATTTCAGCCAACTCAAATCGTGTGTTCTGAAAGGCTGAAATTTTTTGGCCGAATGCTTCGCGTTCGGTGACATATTCCACCGTCCAATTGAACGCAGCTTGCGCAGAGGCGGTACCTGTTATTGCGATCGACAGCCGCTCTTGCGGCAGGTTGTTTACCAAGTTTAGGAAACCTGATCCTTCGCCACCGAGGACGTTCTCTTCTGGGATGTAGAGATCGTTAAAAAATAATTCAGCTGTGTCTTGGCTTTTCATACCGAGCTTGTCAAGGTTTCGTCCCCGTTCGAAACCTTCCATTCCGTCCTCTACTACCAGTAGTGACATTCCTTTGTGTTTTTCTGATGGGTCTGTTTTCACCGCAGTAATTATCAGATCACTGTTAATGCCGTTAGTAATAAAGGTTTTTGATCCGTTTACCACATAGCCATTTCCTTCTCGTCTCGCACTCGTACCCATTGATGCAAGATCAGATCCAATAGCCGGTTCAGTCATAGCAATCGCACTCATCAGGTTTCCGTTGACAAGTCCAGGCATCCAACGATCAGCTTGTTCTTCATTGCAATAGTTGATGAAGTACGGCAAGCAAACGTCGTTGTGCAACGTGATACACATGCCAGATCCAACGACGCCAGCAAGTTGGACCTCTTCGTTAATTATGGAGTTGTAGCGGAAGTCCTCTACTCCGCCTCCTCCATACTGCTCTGGTACTGCCATTCCCAGAAAGCCGTTTGAGCCAGCTTTTTGGAACATCTCTTTGTCAACTTTTCCGTTCTGTTCCCATTTCTCATGGTTTGGAACGATCTCTTTATCGATGAATGATCGAACTGATTCCCGGAACATGTCGTGTTCTTCATCAAAAATAATGCGGCGCATGCTCTGACCGTACTGCGTGAAGGTACCCGTCTGCGAGGACGATTACCGCGGTAGCGTTCGGAGAATGAGTACCTGGGATGCATTATCCAAAACTGCCGAAGCGACACGTCGTCTAAATAGAGCTATTTCGGGTCGCCGATTACCTGACGATGCTTTGGAGGAGATAGCTGAGGCCGTTGAATCTTTGGCAGCTCGGTTCGAATCTGGGACTGAAAGAAACAAGCTGGACGACATGCTAACTCGTCCTCATTTGGCAGCTATCTATGCGGGCCAATACACGCCTCTTGACCTTGGAGAGGGGGACGAAATCGAATTTGATCCGTTCTCCATTGCAGGAGGGAATTTGCATCCCGCGTCAATCGGTCTTTCATTTGTAAAGGAATCCGATGAAAGGGTGGTCTGCACCGGAACTATCGACCCTATGTTCGCCGGACCCCCAGAACGAGTGCATGGAGGCATTCAAGCCTTGGTGATTGATGAAGTAATGGGCGCTCTGAACCGGATGAGAGGGCGTCAGGCATACACAGCTTATTTAAAAGTGGACTACAGGGGTCCTGCGCCTTTGGGGGTTCCAGTGACATTTACCGCGTGGGTGCAAAGCATTGAGGGTCGAAAGATTACGTTGATGGGTTCAGGAGATGGACCTGAAGGCCGTTTCATGGAAGCCGAGGGTTTATTCATACAACGCGAGGATCTACCAGAGGGTTCTCAACCAACGCCTTAGCCTTATACAACCGACGGCCGCTGATCTAATTTTGCTCAGGGCGCAACGTTGGGAAAAGCACAACGTCTCTGATGCTGTTAGCCCCCGTCAGGAGCATCGCTAGACGGTCCATTCCAATGCCGACGCCTCCCGTGGGCGGCAAACCGTACTCAAGCGCGCGCAGGTAGTCCTCATCCACGAGCATTGCCTCATCATCTCCACCTGCGTTTTGGGCTGCCTGCTCCTCAAATCGAATTCTTTGTTGTTCAGGGTCTACGAGTTCACTAAAACCATTGCAAAGTTCTCGGCCTGCCAAAATTGCTTCGAAGCGTTCGGTCATACCGGGTTTGGATCGGTGTTCGCGTGCCAAGGGCGATACTTCAACCGGGTAATCGGTGACATAAACCGGACCCCACAAAGAACTCTCTGTCGTCTTTTCGTATATTTCCAGAATCAGTTTTCCCGGTCCGTAACTTTCTTTAATCGGAACTTCATTTTCTGATGCAATCTGGCGAAGTTCTTCAATGGGTGTGTCCAACGTGACTGCCACTCCAATGGATTCCTCAATTAGCTCAGTCATTGTCGCCCGCCGCCATGGTTTGGCAACATCAAGCTCTGCGTCCCCGACGTTGAGAATGGTTGAGCCGGTTAACTCGATTGCTAAATGCTCAACTAGTTCCTCAACGAGGCACATAATTTGTTCGTAATCGGCGTAGGCCTCGTACAGTTCCAACATGGTGAATTCCGGATTGTGACGAGTTGAAACTCCTTCGTTTCGAAACACACGTCCAATCTCAAAAACTTTGTCGAACCCTGCGACAGTGAGTCTTTTGAGGTAGAGCTCTGGTGCAATCCTGAGGTATAGATCAAGATCTAACGCATTGTGATGCGTGGTAAAGGGTCGAGCGTTGGCACCACCTGGTATTGGGTGGAAAATAGGGGTTTCTACTTCCATAGCCCCTCGATTTTCCAAGAAGGACCGTGTTAAGGAGATCATTCGGCTTCTGGCTTGGAAGGCTTGTCGGGCTTCTGGTGTTACCCAAAGATCTACATACCGCTGTCGATACCGCGTATCTGTGTCGCTAATTCCGTGCCATTTATCTGGGAAAGGTCGTCGGGCCTCAGCTAAGCAAGTCCAAGAATCTACTCGGACACTCAATTCTCCTCGACGAGTGGTCATTACAACGCCCGTTACTCCCAGCCAATCACCTAGGTTCAGGTCACAGAAATCTTCGAACTCGGGCGTGCTTTTAGCGGGCGCAAACAACTGAATACGGCCAGAACCGTCATCGAGGGTGCCAAAAGCCAGTTTTCCCTGCACACGTCTCAACATGAGTCGTCCGGCAATAGTTACGACGTCTTCGGTTTCCTCACCTGCTGGAAGGTCCGCATGGTTCGCGATTAGAGCTTCGACTCTGGTGTCGGGGTCGAATTGATAAGGAATTTCTGCCATGTCTCCTCAACGAACTTAACTTGGTCCCGCATCGCTATCAGTATCGAGCGGCGTTCATGCTTTATGGTGCTTCATGAATCGCTCTCGCGGTGCGATCAACAAAGAAATAAACAAGATCTACTAGAAGAGTGTGGCACCCCGAACTCTTCGCGAAGTCATTCTTTTCCTAAGATTTTTAACCAGTCAAGCCTATTGCTGAGCGTTAAAGAGCGACCAATCTCCAAGTCGTTGTATTGATTGACCCACAACGGTTGATTCCCAATTTTCTGGAAGTAACTCTGGAGCAAGTTCGGCCAAGGGATAGAGCACGAAAGCTCTCTCGTACATTCGCGGATGTGGGACAGTTAGATTCGGATCTTCTAGTTGAAGGTCTCCATACAGCAAGATATCTATATCGAGAGTTCGGGGTCCCCATCGTTCTAGCCGAACACGCCCCGCTGATTGTTCGAGGTCTTGGCACGCGGTGAGTAGGTCGTACGGGCTTAAGTAAGTGTGAATTTCAACAACGAGATTGAAAAAGGACTCCTGAACCGGACCTCCAACCGGGGCCGTCTCGTAGAGGCCCGATACTCCGTAGAGTCCAGGCAATTCATCAACTGCTGTTGCTAGTAGGTCATGCCGGTCACCCATGTTGGAACCTAAGCCCAAAAACGCTCTTACAGGTTGAGTCAGAGTGCCGTCATTCATTGACGTCGGCGGACCACTTGAACCGCTGTGAAATTAATATCTAACGGAATCGGGGGCCGTAATTTCTTGATGGTTATATCCACAAGAGACACCTTCGTTGACTCAAGTAAGTCGTCGGCGATTAGCTGAGCCAAATGCTCCAGCAACTGAGCTTGTGAAGACAAACAGGTCTGGGTCACGGCTTCGGCAGCTGCACCATAATCGACAGTATCAATAAGGTCGTCTGAGGCGCCTGCTGCTGACAAGTCGGTGTAAATGTCGATATCAATCTCTATCGGCTGAGGTCGTTCACGTTCTTCGGGGAGAACACCGACTACGCAAACGACGCGAAGTCCACGCAGCTGAATGCAATCACCGTCGAACTGTTGCTTCACTTTTCAGTGTCCTCTGATTGATGCTCCATTTCCATAGCTATCTCTACAAGCTCTCGTCCGTGTGGACCTAATCGTTGTTGAAAAATCCGTTCAGCTATAGCAGTGACTTGAGGTCCGGTGGGCACCAGCCCGGCCCATAAGAGATATGCGGCCATTAAGCCACAGAGTCGCTCCCCTACTTCTTCTTTATGGACAAGTACCTGCAGTCCGGCACTCATAGCGCTTTGAATTTCCGTGAACAAGACTTCCATGTATTGGGCTAGTTGGTCATGAGCTGGCCAAGGTCGATGCCGAAACGGCATCCCGAGTTCTTCATAGTTGTGGAGATTGTGCGAACCAGAGATAAGTGAATACAGAACATCGAAGTGGTGTTGGCGAACCCAGATAATTTCTTCTTGTCGGCGAACTCGGCGATGGTGTTCGCCATAGCCTCCGGGACGCTCGCAGATCGCGAGAGAATCCTTGATAACCCAGACGAAGTTCCTGGGCTCAATACCTTCTGCCCACTTTCCTTTCACGGTCCCCTATTCCGCAAGCGCTGAAACACTAATGCGAAACAGATATTAGTTGTCCAGCTTTGTCGTGGCCACCGAGAGTTGCGATGCCTTTAATGCTCGTTCGAGGTGTCGTAGGCCCATATATCCCCCAAATTTCTATATTGTTGGCCCACATCAAGCCCATAACCCACTACCCAAACTTGGGGCAGTCGAAACCCTGCATATTTGACAAGATCGTCAAGATCAGCTTGTTGCTCTTCACGAACCAGCAAAGAGCAGAACTCTAGGCTTGAAGGATTTCTAGCCAACAAAGTTTTTCTCAAGTAGCGCAGAGTTAGGCCGCTATCGACGATGTCCTCGACGATTATGACGTCTCGCCCTTCAATATCGTTGTCAAGGTCTTTGATGATTCGCACCACCCCACTATTTCGGGTAGTGCTCCCATACGAGGAAACTGCCATGAAGTCCAGTTCGACCGGCAAGTCGATGGCCCTTGCTAGATCTGAGGTGAAGATAACGCCACCCTTCAGTACTCCAATTAGCAAAGGAGTGCGTCCTGCGTAATCATTCGATATTTCTTGTCCGATCCTCTGCACTCTGGCTTCGATCTCCTCGCGACTTACGAGAATCTCGGTGAGGGCAGGGTCATTCGCGGCGCTCGAATCTGTCACAGGATCGGAACCTAGCCGCTTTCTGGAAGTTCGCCATGTTCTTTCGCCAAGGTTTCGATACGTAATTTGCCACCGGTGCGTCTGACAGATCGTCCTCCCGTTATTTCAGTGCCCAGGACTTCTCCTCGAGCAACTTGAAGAACTCGTTCAACTGACGCGAGGTCGGGTGGGTGTTCCTCTCTTAGCCATGCTCGGATGGCACGCCTCGCTAGTGCGATGGGAGCAGAGGCCACAGCGGCAACATCGGTGACATCAATTTCTTGAGCTAAGCGATCTAGTAAATCTGCATCCTTCTCAGCAATTCGGCCAGCTCGAACAAGTAACGGAACTACATCTCTTTCCGCCACGTCATTCAATAGAGGGAGAATTTCGTGTCGGATCCGGTTGCGGCGAAACCTTAGATCTCTATTGCTCGGATCCTCTATGGGTTGCCATTCGAAGATTTGGCACACAGCTTCTGTGTCAGCACGCCGAAGTCCAATAAGTGGGTGTTGCTCATCTCGCATTCCCGCCAACGCATCAGGTCCGCCGCCTCGTAGAAGATGCAAAATGATTGTTTCTGCTTGGTCATCAGCTGTGTGCCCGGTAAGCACGTCCGCAGGTAGCACACCAAAGCGGGCTGCTCTAGCTCGAGCTTCCAAATTCGGGCCGTCGTCTAAGGACACGGCGACTGATCTGAACTCGACTCCGACTTGGGCTGCAAGATTTGCGACGTGGTTGCTTTCTTCTGATCCATTTGGACGCAAACCATGGTCAACATGGTGCGCAACGACTTCTTCACCGGTTAAAGAGGCCAAGATCAATAACGCTGACGAGTCAGCTCCCCCCGATACCGCACAGTGCAGGGGGCTCTTCCCAGGAAACATGCACTGTTCAAAAAATGGTTGCAGAGCATCGTATTTTCCCATTTATATGCCTCTACTAAGCAGCAGATACCCGTTCCATCCAGGACCCTGGATTTCGTATCTCTGCCATCGAAGGGAGATGATGGGGGTCTTCCCAAATTACATCGACCGCTCGTTC
>CAJWBN010000051.1 GCA_913020735.1 uncultured Acidimicrobiaceae bacterium | reverse complement strand
GCTGGTGACAGCGCCTCCGCTCATCGGAACTTTCGTCCGTTTTGGTATCTCGTCGCCACTTCTCCTTGTTGTCTTGGCGGCAAGGCGGCGGATGTTGTCACGGAAAGTTTTTATAGCAACTGCACTCCCGGGCCTTTCTTTCGGGATCAATTTGGTATTCGTTTTCGCGACTCTGCAAGAAGCGACAGTTTCAGTTTTGTCGACAGTTGTGGCGATGCAGCCCGCACTTTTGTTGGTGCTAGCCGGGCCGTTATTTGGTGAATATCCGACTGGCCGGCAACTTGCATTCACCTTGGCTGGAGTTCTAGGCGCTGTCGGCGTCATTCTTGGTGCAGGTTCGGAGATACGTTCATCTTGGCTGGGGGTCGGTTTAGCTGCACTTTCATTAGTTACGTTCACTCTTTATTTCGTGTTAACCCGCCTCGCAAGATTCGATAACGAAGTAGACCCAATCGAGTGGATGGCAGGCATAAATATTTGGGCTTTTCTATCCACAATCATTCCGATTCTGCTTCTAGCGGACCGATCCGACTGGGCGCAATTTGGGGGGAATGATTGGCTTTGGATCGCAATCGTCGCCTTTGTCACCGGCGTCTTTGGACATGTTCTAATGACGTGGTTGCACGGCCATCTCGAAGCTGCGCGGTCGTCGCTTTACATACTGATCATGCATTTGGTGGCCGTGGGACTCGCGTGGTGGATACATGATGAACCCGTCACCTGGCTTCAGGCGATTTCGGGAGGAGTAGTGCTGCTATGCGTGGCCTTAGTAGTTACGACTCCCGATCGCCGTGAGGTTCAATGATGGGAAATAAGAGAAATTCTGTCAACAAGTCAAATAGCTCTAATACGACGGATTGATTCCCGTCGATTGTGACATCTCCTTGAGCCAGCGCATCAGAAAATGACACGACGCCTCCTAACGCGTCAGCCAAAACATGGCGGGTTAGAACCACGGAAGCAGCGGCGCTACTGGTGTGACGATCAGGTAAATGATGTATCGCACAATTAGAGATACCGAGAACGTGTTGTTCTTTCAGGTCAGAAAAAGTCCAGTTGATTTCTATGTCCAAGTCGCGAAGGGCTCTTGTGCTCAGCCGAACCCCAATAGAGTCAAATAACTGTTCAGCAGTCATAGCGTGGGCAAGTTGCCGCCCTCTACCCACAGTTATGTTGGGAGATCCGTTGCGGAGCTCATGGGCTCCGTAGAGGTAAGCATTTCGCCATGTTCCGGATTCGGCCTGGTAGCCCAGTTGTTCAAAAGCATCGGCTTGAAGTTCTCGAGCTGCCTGATTCGAAGGATCAGCAAAGACTAAGTGATTCACTACTTGCGCTACCCAACGATAATCCCCGGCTTCAAAACTCTTTTTTGCCTGACGCAGCACTGCATCGGAGCCGCCCATAAATTCCACGTACTTTGTGCTGGTCTCCACTGGAGGATGAGGGTTCAAGTGTGCTGGGTTGGCGTCGTACCAGCCAAGGTATTTGTTATAAACAGATTTGACGTTGTGGCTAACGGTTCCGTAATAGCCCTGGACGTGGGACTCCGAAGCAAAGCATTCCGGAAGCGCCAGTTCTTCAGCGATTTCGTTTGGTGTCCAACCTCGGTTAGCCAAGCGCATTGTTTGGTCGTGCATCCAACGGTAAACGTCGCGTTGCTTAACTAAAAAATTCTTCAAATCCTCAGTTCCGAAACGAGGCCAATGATGAGTAGCAATCAAGACATCAGAATTTTCTCCCCACAGGTCTAGAGCCTCGTTGATGTATTTAGACCAAGCAAGAGCATCGCGAGTTTGAGCTCCTCTAATTGGGTAGAGGTTGTGCATGTTGTGGGTGCAGTTTTCAGCCATGCAAAGCATTCGATAATCAGGAAACCAAAAGTTCATTTCGGCGGGTGCTTCAGCATCCGGCGTATTTTGGAAGATGACCCGTACCCCATCTATCTCGAGTTCAGTGCCCGTGCTATCGATGATCTCGGTAGGAGCAATTAGCCCTGATGGGCTGAAAGGTAAAGCTTTGCCGAGGCCGTTATCAACATGTCCCCTAGGCCCGGGAGGCAGAAATAGACCGAATTGGTACATGGCTCTTCGTGCCATCGCAGCTCCGGCAATAACGTTTTCGTTAACAACTTCTTCAAGGAAACCTTCGGGTGCGATTATTCGAACTTCGCCATTCTCTACTTCTTCAGGCGTAGTGACACCAAGAATTCCGCCAAAGTGGTCAGCGTGAGAATGAGTGTAAATGACTGCTTTAACAGGCCTTTCTCCGAGGTGGTCATTAGCCAGCTTGAGACATGCTTCGGCCGTTGCCGCGGTCGTTAAAACGTCAACCAGAATCCAACCAGAATTACCAGCTATAAGTGTCAGATTTGAAATGTCATATCCGCGAACTTGCCAGACACCATCCATTACTTCGAAGAGGCCGTGAATTGCGTTCAGGCGACCTTGACGCCATAGCCCAGGGTGAACCGTTTCTGGCGCTTCATCGGTTTCGCGCAGGAAGTTATAGCGAGCGCAGTCCCATACGACATGGTCATCAATCTTGACTGTGCCTCCGGGTAGCGTCGCAATGAGTCCTCGCTGGGCTCTTTCATAGTCTGCTTCATCGTCGAAAGACATGAGCGTTGAAGCGGCGGCGTTTGCCCTAGCAGTGGGTGTGGCCGCGCCCTTTGGGACGTTGTTTGCGTCTGACATACTGTTCCCCTGAGTAGATCTGGAGAATCTATCTCGCTTATTGGTCGAACTTGACAGGACCGTAGGTAGTAGGCAGAGACTTGGCGATCCGGTCCGTCATGATCTCCGTCGAACCATCTACATAGTTGGCAATCCGGCCAGCAGTCAATCTGTGTCCAATCAGATGCTCTTCCCGTGAACCATTAGCGCCCATCGCTTGGGCGCACGCCGAAAGTGCAGACTCGACGACTTCAGTGGTGAACTTCTTTGCATGGGCTGCAGGCAAAATCGCGGATTCGCTGTCGCCATGCTCTACTGCCGCAATAGCTTTGTCGGTCAAGGCGCGGGCTGCTTCTAGTTGATTGGCGACCCGAGCTAATTGCCATGAGAGTCCTTGGTGTTCGATTATTGGCTTTCCAAAACTTTCTCTTTCGGTCGTATACCCGACTGATAAACGCAAAGAAGTTTCGATCATTGAGCAGCACATTGACGCTACGTAGGTTCTGGCTTCGTTGATAGTGGATAACGCAGCTGAAAAACCGTCTCCCGCTGGGGCGAGCAAGTCAGTTTCTTGTGCCAAGTAGTTGTTTAGACGAAACCCGCCGGTTCCAATGGCGTGACTTCCGATCAAGTCGTAAGGGGCAATTCGTTCGAATCCCGGCCGTGTTCCATCAATGAGGAAAGAGGCAATGCCACGAGCTCGGGACCCGGGGTTTGTCTGGACGTAAGCAACTATTACCGAAGAAGTGGCAGCGTTAGTAATCCATGCTTTCTCACCATTCAGACGCCAACCGTTGTCATCAGAAGTTGCCTCGGTTGTAATCGATGAGAAATCACTGCCGGCAGCAGGTTCGGTGAGAGCAGTCGATCCGAGCTTCTTACCGGTGAGTAAATCTGTAAGAAAACGACTCCGTTGTTCCTCAGTGCCGTGGCGAGCCAAGCGCGCTGCGACGTTATGGGAATTGACCAAGCTGAAGGCATAGGGCATCGAAACTTCTGCAAGGAGGTCCAAGATCTGTAATTTCTGTCCAAAGCTCACGCCGAGACCGCCCAGTTCAGGGTCTATCTCCATACCCAGAAGGCCTAGTTGATGGGCTGAAGCGATGTCCTCTGCGGGAAATGTTCGATTTCTTTCCCAGTCAAGAACTTGAGGGCTAATTACTCGGTCACGGAAATCTTTGACTCGGACAAGCAAGTCCCGGAAGTCTTCTTCAGGTAATCCATTAGGGTGACTCATGCTTTGACCCTAGATGCCTGCGTAAAGTCATTCACTGTGGAAGACGTTTTCTCTCCTCTCTACTTGGAACAAGTTTTGCTACCTGGCGTGGCGTCTCCTGTGGATGGTCCATCTGCTGCTGTGGCAGCGGTCGCCCGAAACGGAGAGTCGGGTGTCGAAGTCTTATTTATAGAGCGTTCGACTAAAGAAGGAGATCCTTGGTCGGGCCAGATGGCGTTCCCTGGCGGAAGAGCGTCTGATGGTGATCGAGACAGTCTCGCCACGGCTGTTCGGGAAACCATCGAAGAAGTTGGGATAGACCTGACAGATTCATTATTGGTTGGTCGGCTGTCAGACTTGGAGGGAGGCCCACGAGGTACCCGCCAGCGTCTTACCGTAACTCCCTACGTTTTCTGGATGTCGGGGCCACGTCCGAGGACTGTTGCCAATCACGAAGTTGCTGGGGTTATCTGGGTCCCGGTTAGTGAGCTAGCTGAATCCAGTCATTACATTGAATATCCGTATCCGCCGTTAGGTCCGAATTCTTGGCCCGGAATTAGAGTTGAGGGGGAGCGGGTGATCTGGGGATTAACACTGCGAATGCTCGTCGATTTGTTTAGGAGAGTCGGTCACCCTCTAACAATCAGGTCCTAAGGTCCTGCTCTGAATAGGCTGTTCATATGAGTAATTCCTCGTCCAAAAGTTCAGAAGGCTTCTCTAATGGTCTTACTTCTTCTGATGTTGATGTAGTCGTAGTAGGTGCCGGCTTTGCGGGTATGTACATGTTGCATCGGCTTCGGATGTGCGGATATTCGGTTCGAGTTTTTGAAGCAGGAACGGATGTTGGAGGCACCTGGTACTGGAACAGATATCCGGGCGCTCGCTGTGATGTAGAGAGCTTGGAGTACAGCTACAGCTTCGACGCAGATCTCGAACAAGACTGGGAATGGACTGAGCGGTATTCCAGCCAACCCGAAATCCTTGCCTACGCCAAACATGTGGCGGATCGGTTCGATTTGCGTTCTGACATAAGTTTTGAAACGCGGGTCGAAACAGCAGATTTTGATGAAAGTACTAACTCGTGGCGTATTCAGACTAGCGACGGTGGAGCGACCGTTAGTCGGTTCTTCGTGATGGCAACCGGCTGCCTATCTTCAACGACATTGCCAGATATACCTGGAATAGAAGACTTTGAAGGAACAACCATTCATACAGGCCAGTGGCCAAAGGAGGGGGTTCAGTTAAAGGACAAGCGTGTAGCAATCATTGGGACCGGTTCTTCAGGAGTGCAAGCGATTCCCGTTCTTGCCGAAGAATGCAAAGAGCTAACTGTCTTTCAACGCACCCCGCAATACACGATTCCAGCAAGAAATGAGCCACTAGAAACTGCCCGTCAGGTTGATGTAAAGAGTCGGTATCGAGAATTCCGGGAGGCGAACTTCGCTATGCCCCAGGCTCTTGGTTCGGAGATTCCCAAATTCAATGATTCAATCCACGATGTGTCCGAAGAGGAAAGATTAAGAAGATTTGAGAATGCATGGGAACGCGGAGGCACTCTGTTCATGTCGTCTTTTAATGACGTGCTCGTAGATGAATCAGCCAATGAATATGCGCAAGATTTCGTCCGAGAAAAGATCTCCGAGATTGTTGAGGACCCAGAAGTCGCCGCCAAGCTCACGCCCGAACACATAATCGGCTGCAAACGTTTAGTCATTGATACGGACTACTTTGCGACTTTCAACCGGCCGAATGTTCAACTAGTCGATGTAAGCGGAGACCCAATTCAGGAGATAACTAGTTCGGGCCTAGCTACTCAAGAAAAAGACTTCGAGTTCGATGTTTTGATTTTCGCTACTGGTTTTGATGCGATGACGGGGTCAATTTTGCGCGTAGCAATTACCGGAAGAGATGGGTTGACGATTCAAGAAAAATGGTCAGCTGGGCCACGGACCTACCTGGGTCTTACGGTCCCAGGTTTTCCGAACATGTTCGCGATATCGGGTCCGGGCAGCCCGTCGGTGCTTACCAACATGATTATCTCGATCGAGCAACATGTCGAGTGGATTAGCGACTGTATTCGTTGGTTGGATACCAAAGGGGCTTCAACTATTGAAGCCTTGCCCGCAGCTGAGGATGATTGGGTAGATCACGTCAATGCGAAGGCGGAGAGAACTCTATTCCCAGGATGCAATTCTTGGTACCTAGGTGCAAATGTGCCAGGTAAGACCCGCGTATTTATGCCCCTCCTTGGTTTTCCCGGGTACGTACGTCGCTGCAACCAAGTGGCAGAAAACGATTATGAAGGATTTGTGGTCCAGTGAGTGAACTTGAGTTGTTGACCGAAGGTTGGGGACTGATAGAAGCACCCAGAGTCGATGAACAGGATCGACTCTATTTTTCAGATGTCCCGAATGGTGGCGTCTATAGGCGGCTACCGAGTGGGGAAATTGAAACAGTTATCCCGAAGCGCCGAGGAGTTGGCGGAATGGTTTTTCACAGGGACGGCGGCTTGGTCATTAGCGGAAGAAATATTCAACATGTAAATGATGGCGAAATACGTGTCCTATTCGACCCGGGCTTTCCAGGTTTCAACGATCTCCATACCGATTCGTTAGGTCGCGTGTATGTCGGTTCATTAAAAGTTGATCCCTTTGAAGAGGGAGCGGAGAACCCGGGCGGTGAACTATGGCGGTTAGGTGCTGAAGGCCAAGTAACTGAAATGTACGGCGGGGTACTACTGACTAACGGAATTGGTTTTTCACCCGACGGTTCCTTGTTGTATCACGCAGATAGTGTCCCGGGAAGGGTCTGGGTCTCAGATGTAGAAGACGATTCTTTGGCTAACAAAAGAGTCTTTGTTGAGGACCGTGTTAACGCGACCGATGGTCTTGCTGTCGATGTTGAGGGGGGCGTTTGGGTAGCCCAGCCGAGTGGAGGGAAGGTCCAAAGGTACACACCTGATGGTGTTGCAGATTTGTATGTCACTATCCCGGACCCGATGGTCACCAGCTTGTGCTTCGGTGGAGCGGATCTTAAGGATCTGTATGTGGTTACTGGGGGCCAGAGCCAGCTGGGTGGCTGTATCTATCGAACAAGAGTGGACGTTTCGGGTGTCCCAGTCCCGCAAGCAACCATTTGAGAATCGCTAATTATTAGGGTGTCGACGATGCAGGAAATACCGTTCTACTGGTCACATGGGGATGAAAGCAGCAATCTGATTTTTTGTATGCACGGGATTGGTTCGTGTGCTGATGCGTTCTTGCCTCAACGAGAAGTCGCAGATCAACTCAAGTACCGACTAGTTGCTTGGGATGCTCCGGGTTACCGATACTCCGCTGATCCCACTACTGAGCCGGGCATAGATGGGTGGGCAGATGCAGCTGCAGACTTGATTCGTTCTCTTGGCTACGAGCGCTCAATAGTGCTTGGAGTTTCATGGGGTGGTGTTATCGCCACTCGCTTAGCTCTGCGCAATCCAGACTTAGTTGAGGGACTGATACTGGCCGATTCGAGCGTAGGGTCCGGCACGAGTTCGAAAAACGCAGAAGCTATGCGTGGTAGGGCATCAGCCCTGCGTGATTTAGGTGCCGCCGAATTCGCCAAACAGCGAACCCCCCTTTTGGTAGGCGAGAAAGCAGCATCTGAGGTTTTGGACAATGTTCAACGCTTGTTCGCTGACTCTATTCGGATGCCTCCTTACCAATGGGCATGTAATTCGATGGCAGATACTGATCATCGAGATTCGTTGCCATCGATAGAAGCGCCGACGCTTGTTATTTGCGGAGAGGAAGATCGAGTTACTCCTCCAAAGTTGTCGGCTCAACTTGCTGAAGGTATTCCAGACTCAAGGCTTGTTCATGTCAAAGACGCGGGGCACCTGGCTAATCAGGAAAAATCAGAGAACTTCAACACAGAAATCTCCAAATTTATTCAATCAATTAGCCAGGTATCTCGGCCTTAGCGTGGCGGCATTCTGATACCACCGTCGCAGCGGATGGTTTCACCGTTCATGTATGGGTTAGTAATGCATTCCATGACCATGAATGCCAATTCTTCGCCGTAGCCGAGACGCTTTGGGAAAAGCACGCTTTGACCTAGATGGGCCTTGAATTGATCGGATTGTTCGCCTTCTCCATAGATAGGAGTGTCGATTAGGCCAGGAGCGATGGTGTTAACTCGAATGCCGGTGGCAGACAAGTCGCGCGCTATTGGCAATGTCATCCCTACTACTCCGCCTTTAGAAGCTGAATAGGCGGCTTGCCCGATTTGTCCATCGAAAGCGGCAGCTGACGCCATATTGACTATCGCGCCCCTTGAACCGTCCTCATCGACAGGGTCGGTTTGAGCCATGGCAGCAGCGGATTGGGCCAGCATGTTGTAGCTACCTATGAGATTGACCTTAATCACGAACTCAAATTGACCCAGATCAGCGGGCACGTTGTTGCGATCGATGGTTCTAGCTGCTCTTCCGAGGCCAGCCGAATTCACTAGCGCGCGCAGCGGCCCCATTTCTGAAGCGGCGGTAACAGCAGCTTGGGCGTCTTCGACGTTCGAAACATCACATTTTACGAATAGCCCGCCCAACTCCGAGGCGACTTCTTGGCCTTTGTCTTCTTGGAGGTCTGCGATAACGACTCGAGAGCCTGCCGCTGCTAGTTGTCGAGCAGCGGCTTCACCGATGCCTGATGCCCCTCCAGTAACTATGGATGAGCTTGCTTCAAGGTTCATTCTTGGCATTACGCGTCCACTCTTTCGATAATTGTCGCATTGGCCATGCCGCCACCTTCACACATGGTTTGGAGGCCATACCTGCCTCCGGTTCGTTCTAGCTCGTTTAGAAGGGTTGCCATCAGCTTCGTACCGGAGCATCCGAGAGGATGTCCAAGGGCTATTGCGCCGCCGTTGACATTGGTTCTATCCAGGTCGGTTCCATGTTCCTTTTGCCAAGCGAGGACAACAGAAGCGAAAGCCTCATTGACTTCGAATAAGTCAATGTCATCAATAGTTAGACCTGACCGCGCCATCACTTTTTCTGTGGCGGGAATTGGCCCCTTCAACATTGTCACTGGGTCGGCACCAGCAAGAGCGAAAGTATGAAACTTTGCACGGGGACGCAGGCCTAACTCTGCCGCTTTCTCCGCGCTCATCACTAGAACAGCTGATGCGCCATCACTGATTTGGCTTGAGTTGCCAGCCGTAACCTTTCCGTCTTCGCGAAATGCCGGGTTCAGTTTTGAAAGTGACTCAGATGTGGTGTCGAGGCGAATACCCTCGTCTTTTGTCATCATTTCGGTGTTGCCATCTACTTCGACCGGTACTGGAACGATCTCGTTATCGAAACGCCCTTCGGCTGTCGCCACGGCCGCTCGCCTTTGGCTTTCGGCACCAAAGGCGTCAAGATCTTCTCGACTGAAACCATATTCGTCAGCGATCATTTCAGCCCCGATACCTTGGGGTGGTAAGCCAGTTTCTTCGTAACGGTTCTGCATGGTTTCACTAAATGGAAATCCCATGCCTTTAACGACGCTTGCTCCCATCGGAGTGCGTGTCATCACTTCAACACCAGCTGCGACAGCAACGTCGTACGCGCCAGCGATTACACCTTGAGCAGCAAAGTGGAGTGCCTGTTGGCTGGAGCCACACTGCCGGTCGACTGTTGTGGCTGGCACCGATTCAGGCCAGCCTGCAGCGAGAACTGCGTTTCGGCCGATGTTGAGCGACTGTTCACCTACCTGCATAACGCATCCCATAATTACGTCGTCAATTACTGACGGGTCTATGCCTGTCCGTTCCTCAAGCGCTTTTAAAACATGGGCCGCGAGGTCAACTGCGTGCCAGTCCTGCAGCTTGCCATTCCGCTTTCCACCTGGGGTTCTTACCGCGTCAACGATGACTGCTTCTCTCATGGGTTTACTCCTAATGGGGGCCGTTCGGAATGGTACTCCGAATTTCAATAGCGAATCGTAGATCGTGTTGGGGCGCATGGGCCAACTCTGAGCGCTACTTTGCACATGTGACTACCACGAGGCCTGAGGAAAACGGTTCAGCTACCTTCTCGTCTCTGCGGGTTCCGACCTTCCGATTGTTTTGGTGGAGCGGCGTGTACTCGTATCTCGGTGTTCAAATGCAGTTTCTTCTCAGGGGACTTTTGGCCTGGGATCTAACTGAACGTGAGAGTGGATTGGGAATCGTGTACCTGGCTTTTGGGGTGGGGCTGTTGGTATTTACGCCGATTGGCGGCGTATTAGCTGATCGTTGGGCCAAACGTTCGCTGCTCGTTTTTGGTCAGGGCGTTATCGCTGTTGCAGCAGCAGGCATGGGTTTGGCCGCCGTTTCCGGAAATGCTCGGTTTTGGATGCTGATGGTGGCAAGCCTCGTTCAGGGAGCAATGTTTGGGCTCATTGGGCCAGCAAGAGTGTCAACTTCAGCTGACTTAGTTGGACGAGAACAATTGGGTAACGCGATCAGTTTGACTTCTATGTCAATGAGCTTGACTCGCTTATTCGCACCAGCCGCGGCAGGCGTTCTTGCTGGTGTGGCGACTATCGGTATAGGCGGTGCATATTTAGTTGCCTCGCTTTTTTCGGTTGTTTCGACTTTGCTAACTGCTCGTTTACCTCGATTAGAACCGACCAATCCGTCTCGGCGAAACCCGTTGGATGAAATTTGGGATGGCCTTCGGTATGTGCGAAGTAAGCCTGAGCTGCGTCGGTTAATCCTGACAACCATCGTTGCCATCATGATTGGATTCAATTATGTGGCTTTCTTGCCGGCCTTAGTTGAAGGGCAGCTAGGTCTCTCGGAAAGTCATGTTGGATTCCTCACGACAGCTTCGGCGCTAGGCGCTGTTCTCATTACAGCATTCGTAGCATCTCGTGCTGATGGCCCTAGTGCCGAAAAGTTATTGGTCTTCTGTGGCATCGCGTTTGGGATTGGGGTAGTTCTATTTGGCCTAGCTCCGAATTACTTGTCAGCTTTGCTGATAGTTGTCGTCCTCGGTTTTGCCACCAATGGATTCATGGTTCTGACAAGTAGCCGCTCAATGGTGATCTCGGAGGATTCTCATCACGGTCGCGTGCAATCGCTGATGCAGCTTGCGTGGGCTGGGTTCGGAATAGCGGCAGCCCCTTTAGGGGCGGTTGCTGAGGTCATCGGGTTGCGTCCAACCATCGTGGTGATGGGAGTAATCACGTTTTTTGTGGTTGTCTTATACGGCATTTCGCTATCTGGAGTTCTCGTTCGAACAACCAAATAGTTATCTGAGTTGCGGTAACCCTGTGAACCCTTTAGGCCAATATTTGGATAGGGATAGCGCGGGGACCTCTGACGTGACCGGCGCTGTAGGTGACGGGCGCCGCGTTGGTTAATTCGAAGTCCGGGAATTGTTGCATCCACATTTCTAAGGCGATTTGCATCTCTAATCGAGCGAGGTTCGAGCCGAGACACCGGTGAGCTCCGAGACCAAAAGCCGAATGACGATTTTCTTCTCTGTCGATTAGTACTTCGTCGGGTCGATCAAACAATTCAGGGTCTCGATTTGCTGAAGGGAAAGCCAGCACAGTCCATTCGCCTGCGCTAACTGGGCAGCCTGATACCTCGGTGTCTTCCTCAGCTACTCGCGCGATGAATACAGGGGAGTACGCCCTCAAAAACTCTTCTACCGCTGTTGGAATGAGCTCCTTATTCTCAGCGATCCGGCGTCGATCTTCGGGGTGGGTTGCAAGGTGAAGTAGCGAGGACCCAATCGCTGACCATGTGGTGTCGACTCCGGCAATGAGAAGGAGGAATAGAGTTCTCGCGATTTCGTCGTCGTCGAGTCCTTCGCCATCGATATTTTGATCTAGAAGGTATTGAACTACATCACCTTCTTTGCTGTCTGAGCGGCGCTCCCGAGTTAGCTGGAGAAGGTAGTCCATCATTTCCGCTGTGGTTTCACGTGCCACTGCTGGATTTGTAGGCCCGATTTCTAACAAGTTATGGAGCCACGCTCGAAATTGCGGAGTGTCTTGCAGCGGCACTCCCAGCATTCGTGCTGTTACATCGCCTGGAATTTCTTGGGCGTACTCTGCCGCAGCATCGAATTCGGTTTGTCCTTGAAGTTCATTTAACAGGCCTGAACAGATTTCTCTGATTACAGGTTCCCACTCAGCTGTCGCTTTTGGCGTGAAAAATGGCAACAAAAGGCGGCGATGATCCGTGTGGTCTGGTGGATCGATGTTTATAGGAGGTAGAACCAATCCCAGTCTGTCTGTAGGTACTTCGCTAATAATCGTGCGTCGACTACTAAATATTTCTGTAGCGCTCGCCGCAGCTGCGACGTCACTTGCTTTCGTTAACCAAGTCATGCCGCCGTAGCGATCACTGTGGGCGACTGGGCATTGTCCTCGAAGATCCTCATATATGGGGTAAGGGTCAGCCACAAAGTCTGGATCAAAATGATCCAGATCGGAATGCCAGTCGTTAACAGGCTCTCTGTTGCTTAGTTCAGCCATAATATTTGTGCCGCCAGGTAAAGAAATTTAGCTACGCCTAGATCGTAGCTAAATATTTCGGATGTGATCGGAGAGCCAGCTACTCTTCGCCGATGGAGTTCGCGCCATTCGTTGATCTATTAGGCGGTGAGGGCGCGGAGGCTTGGGAAATCCTTACGGAATCGCGCATTGCCTTCGACAGAGGTGAAGACGTCATTGTTTTGAGTATCGGAGATCCAGATTTAGAGACGCCTATCTTTGTCGTTGATGCAGCTGTTAGTGCATTGCGCAATGGTGATACCCACTACACGGAGCTAGAAGGTCGCAGTTCGCTGCGGAGTGCTATAGCAAGCAAACTTTCTAGTTCGGCGGGGGTTCAGATAGAGATTGATCAGGTGACGGTGTTAGCCGGTACTCAAAATGCTTTCTATTCAGCTTGTCGATGTCTCTTTGGTGTTGGTGACGAAGTCATCGTGTTAGACCCTGCCTACGTCACATACGAAGCCTCCATTGCTACTACTGGAGCTAAGCAAGTTCGCGTGGAACAGCCGGCGGAGAACGGTTTTAGACCCCACATAGGTGCGATACAGCGAGCGATTACGCCGGCGACGAAGGGCATCGTATTCTCCAATCCGTCGAACCCCACAGGAGTGGCGCTCCGCAAGGAGGAGTTAGAGGCCATAGCGCGAATAGCGGTCGAGAATGACTTGTGGGTTGTAGTTGATGAGGTCTACAGCGATCTTGTATTTGAGGGAACCCACCATTCGATCGTTGGTATGCCGGGGATGCTTGAGCGAACGGTCACGGTAAGCAGCGTGTCTAAGTCGTATGCGATGACTGGTTGGAGGTGCGGCTGGGCTGTAGGCCCCTCTGAATTAGGGGTACACCTGCGCAAAATGTCGTTGATCAACCTCTACGGGCTGCCCGGATTCGTTATGGAAGCAGCGAACATGGCTTTGCGCGAGGGAGCGGAAGAAATAGAAACAGCACGAGCTATATACAAGGCTCGACGGAATCTGCTCTTAGAAGAATTAGGTAAGGCGACCGAAATGCCGCTCCTCACACCAGAAGCTGGAATGTTTTTGATGGCTGATGTGAGAGCCCACGATACGAACGCGAATAACTTCGCGTGGGATCTGTACAGAGCTACTGGAGTTTCTGTCTTAGATGCCGGTGCCTTTGGGTCAACATCGAAAGGCTGGGTGCGGATTTCTTACGGCCTTGATGAGGCCCAATTGAGAGAAGCGTGTCTTCGAATAGTCAGCTTTACTAACGCACGAGCTAAATAACTGCTTCAAAGAGCATGTCGTTCTAGTTCTTGAGGTCACAGGGTGCGTCGAGCTTGTCACGACGATGGATCATGCATTCCCGATGTTTGACGCGCCAGCCAGCATCGGTTTTCACGACGTGATCGTAGTAAGAAGCTGTGCCTACAAGCCCTTTGCCTAACAGGGCGACTATGCGAAAGTTCATTGTTACTTTCTCCTCAACCACATCGACATAGATGTTGGTCATCATGTGTGTTTTTGGATGTTCGGCATCGACGTTCATGAAGTCAACTATGTCTTCTATGCCTTCGAGGCGGCGCGAACCGACACCAGTCAGGTCGAAAATGGCGTCGTCAGTGAAGACCTTTCGTAACCGGTCCCAGTTGCGGTCGTCGATAGCATCGCCGTAACGTCCAGGTAGCTCGTGAAGTTCCAGTCGGTCAGCAAGGTCAATGTTCATGGTCAGATGCTAGACCGGCGAAACATGTGCTGGTTTATTTCTGGTCAACCGTCATGAATCAGAGGGAAAACCTCTTCGTCTTTTATCGGGTCGCCTGGCTCTAAGACGGTGTCCTCATCGCGAATTATGGGGTCCGCTCCGATCTTGGGATCCCAAAAAGCATCATCTCCGAGCCAACGCCATGAAATCGCCGCGCGACGATTATCGCCATCGTTTGGCCCGCTTCGGTGAACGGTTCTGAAGTCGAAGAGTAGGACGTCTCCAGGTGCAACGTCGAAGGACAGGACGTCGTAGAGGTCTGGATGGTCTTCAAATGCCGGGCATTCTTCTTCAAAGGAGTCAATGTGTTCGGCGACCCCTTCCCAAAGCGCCTGTTCGACTTGCTTTGAAGGGAGACCCTCCAAGGCTGGGTATTCGGGTTTAAAGGTGCGATCCCACAGATGGGAGCCCTTCACAAATTGGAGAGCGCTTGACTGTGCGTTGGCATCGGTAAGAGCTAGCCAGCTCGAACAAATCTGAGATCCGTCAACTGCCCAATATGGGCGATCCTGGTGCCAAACGAAACTTTCTTGTGTGCCTGGCTCCTTGACAAAAACATGGTCGTAATAAAGATGAATTTTACGTGAGCCCGTTGCCATAGCTGCTGAAATTGCGAGGCCACAATCACTCGCGAAGCGGCGAAAGTCCTTATAGGTGGGATGCAGATAGCGGTCTTGGAAGAACAT
>CAJWBN010000050.1 GCA_913020735.1 uncultured Acidimicrobiaceae bacterium | reverse complement strand
TATTCGCAGCGAAGTCGGGCCCTCAGAAACAGTAGAGACGAGTCCTAACGAACTATGAAGCTCAACTATTCCGACAGAGTCAGGGTCGTTTCCTTCAACTGAGACCAATGAACAGCCAGTTGGTGTGACCGTCGCAGGATTGGGAGTGTCGCCCCAATCGATCACGAAAGGCACAAGACCTATGCGGTTTGACCGCGTGAGTCGCCAGCTTATTTCTTCACCATCGGGCTTGCGTCTGCTCATGGACGAAACTGGACCAGGATCAGTCCCGTGACTTCTGATGACGTCTGCAACTGACTCAATAGATTCTTCAGAACCAGGATGAATGGCGAACGCAGCTAAACGGAGCCCGTCATGGTCATCTATGCCGAATGGGCGAGGCTGATTTGGTTCAGGTTGCTCGGGATCCACAGCAATGATCTCAAGATAGACATCGGTGCCAAGCGATAGCAGCGCGTTATGTGTCCCTACGCCGGGGTGAGGACCCCCTGGGGCTGGCCGAACCCCCGTCAGGGACTCTACGTAGTCCACTCCTGTTTGGAGGTCTCTACATGCAAGCGCGAAATGGTCGAATCCTGCCATATCAATCAAATAACTCCTTCGGTAGATCCTTTGACGGGTCCATTGTCCAGTCTGGAGATCGCTTTTCTAGAAAGGCGGTGACGCCTTCAACAGAATCGGGTTGTTGGGCCACCCAGTCAAAGATAGGGGTCTCCATTCTGTGCATCTGTTCCCAACTAAGAGATAACCCTTCCCACAGCAACTTCTTGGTTGCTGCCACAGAGACAGGAGCCGCAACACAAAGTTGAGCCGCGAGTTCAACCGCTTGATCCAGAAGACAATCTTCGGGATGAATCGCGGAAACTAGTCCCATAGCAAGAGCCGTTTGGGCATCAATTATCTCGCCACCCATCAATAATTGCGCTGCATTTGAGAATCCGACGATTCTTGGAAGCAGTGAGTGGGATCCCAGTTCGGGAAGCATCCCGATTCGGTTAAACACAAAGCCGATGCGAGCACTGTCCGAAGCAATTCGAATGTCGCACATCAATGGGTAGGTGGCCCCCACACCTACCGCTGGGCCGTTGATCGCTGCTATTACGGGTTTTGTGACTTGATGTGGCAAGAACTGCGGAGTTCTCGCTTCGCTAGTGTCATCTTGATCACGGTCCCTGTTGCTGTCAAAGGTGTCACCGCCTCCGGAAAGATCGGCACCAGCACAAAAAGCGCGACCCTCGCCGGTGATGATGACAGCGCGGATGTCCGAACGGTCGGAAGCTTCTCTGAGGGAAGCGTCTAAACCGGAAGAGATTTTGTTATTCCAAGCGTTGAGTTGTTCGGGACGATTGAGTCGGACGATAGCAATCTGATCGATGCAATCCATCGTTACTTCTGAATCTGAGCTCACCTGCGTAGTCTTCCAGAATTTGATGCGGGCACGCCAGATATCGGACCTATGCAATGTGCCTGCGAGGTGCGTCTTGGGCTAGCTTTAAGGGTGATCGCCGTGCAAATTATTACTCCTCTGCTCGTTGGCTTTGCCGTAACCCAAGTATCTACCCTTACGACTTCCGCGTATCTACATAGGGCGCTTGCCCACAAGGCGGTGCGGTTCCGGCCAGGGCTGGCTTTGTTTCTACGGTTCTTCCTTTGGCTCACGACTGGGGTAAAGGCTCGCGAATGGGCTGCGGTTCACCGCAAGCACCATGCTTTCACCGATGAAGAAGCTGACCCTCATTCGCCGGCTCAGCTGGGATGGATTCGGGTTCAACTAACCAACTTTTGGTTGTATCGACGTGTTGCTAACGACCCGGTGACTGTTGAAAAGTGGGGTCGGGATTTGGCACCCGACAAATGGGATAGGTGGATGTTCGACCGAGGACCACTAGGTCTGGTCATTTCCACGGTCCTTCTTTCGTTGTGGTTGGGTTGGTGGCAGGGGCCGTTGGCTTTCGGTTTCCACATATTTACCTACGTGCTGTTGTCGGGAGCTATTAACGCGGTCGGTCACACCTTCGGTCGTCGACCCTTTTCGAACAGCGCAACCAACCTACATTGGCTTGCGGCGTTGACTTCAGGTGAGGGCTATCACAACAATCATCATGGCCTGCCAACCTCGCCGCGGTTCGGAGCCAAGTGGTTCGATTTTGATGCGGCGTGGTGGCTCATAAAGCTTGCCGAGCGTTGTGGCCTAGCTGAAGTGCGAAAACTGAAGAACACAACGGTGTCTGTTTAGCTTGAAGTGTCGGGTGAAGTTCTTATTTCGCCGAATCGCCAACAGCCCTTGAACTCCTTAAAGGAGCTAGGCGGTCTGTTTCGGGCGGAATTAACCGTGGAGCTAAGGGGAATTGAACCCCTGACCCCTTCCATGCCATGGAAGTGCTCTACCAACTGAGCTATAGCCCCGAAGCGGACCCCAAGCTACCAGTGCGCTTGAGTGATGCAACTCCCGCTTCTATATGGCTCCCTGGAAGCGTAGGATCAGTCCATGAGCATCCCAGTTGATCCCGGCCAACTCGAAACAGAACTAGAGCAGTTCGGCTACTCAGCCTTCCTGCTCACGGTGCGTGACGACGAAACCTCCCACGTGGCCCACATGACGTTCCGCTTCGAAAATGACAGCCTCTATTGCCCACTCAGCAAGACAGCAGCACGCAACGTCGAAAAACGATCGAAAGTTGTGGTTTTGTGGCCACCCCATGAAACGGATGGGTATTCGATGATCGTTGATGCTGATTGTGTCATCGAGGGAGAGGAACTAAAGGTCACTCCCAGGTCCGGAGTTTTGCATCGGCCAGCAGCACCCGAGGCACCGAACGAACTTGACTGTGGGAGCGATTGCGCACCACTTGGCGCCTAATATGACCGGCCCCCTCTCAGGCATTCGTGTCCTAGAACTTGGAAGTTTCATCGCGGGCCCATTCGCGGGACAACTCCTTGGTGATTACGGCGCCGAAGTCATCAAAGTCGAACCACCTGAAATAGGCGACCCAATGCGCAAATGGGGTCATTGTGACGATAAAGGGCACAGCTTTTGGTGGCCTGCGATAGCAAGAAACAAACAATCGGTCGCTATCAATCTCCGCTCCGACCAAGGACGGGCTGTAGTGCGACAGTTAGCACTGCAAAGCGATGTGATCCTAGAAAACTTCACTCCTGGCCGGCTCGCTGAGTGGCAGCTCGGATATTTAGACCTAGTCGAAGAAAATCCTGGATTGATCATGACTCATGTCTCAGGATTTGGGCAGACAGGACCGCGGGCAGCCGACCCCGGCTTTGGATCAATAGGTGAAGCCATGGGCGGAATTCGACACACAACAGGCTGGCCCGACCGTCAATCAACCCGAGCAGGTATCAGCCTTGGCGACGCTATAGCTTCGTTATTTGCCGTTATAGGAACAATGGCTGCGCTCAATGAACGACAACACAGCGGCAAAGGTCAAGAAGTTGATGTAGCGATTTACGAGGCAGTCTTCGCTTTGATGGAATCAACAGTCGCTGATTTCGAATTAGGCGGGCACGTTCGGGGAAGAACCGGATCAGTGTTGCCGAAAGTTGCACCATCAAATGTGTACCCAACCGCCGATGGAGCTGACGTACTCATCGCCGGCAACGCCGACGCGATTTTCCGTCGAATCTGTGAAGCGATGAACCGAGCAGACCTAGCTGACGACCAGCGTTACGTTGACCATGAAAGCAGAGGGCAGAACCAGACACAGCTAGATGAACTGATAGCGGAATGGACCTCAGGGCTGCCGGTGCAAGAACTCGAAGCTCTCCTCGACTCTCATGCCATTCCCTATGGTCGAATTTTCACAGCACCAGACATGCTTAGCGACCCTCAATTTGCTGCCCGCCAACTGATCGAACGTTACGAAGACGAAGTGCTCGGCGAAGACGTGCCGATGGCAGCTCCAGTCCCTCAATTCTCGCGAACCCCGGGCAGGATTGCGTCCACAGGCCCCCAGCTAGGAGAACACACCGACAAAGTGTTGAGTGAGGTTGCCAGCTACAGCAAAGACAAAATTCGAGAACTGCGTTCAGAAGGAATTATCGCCTAAACAGATTCCTCAGACCCAACGGTTCTGGTTCGTGGCCCCGAACGAAGCACTTGAGCCGGAAGCTGACGCCCAACCAACTGTTCTGCTAATTGACCGCAGTGAATCAGACCATCTAAATCGATACCGGTTGTGGCGCCAAGGTCTTCGACCATGTGAACGACGTCTTCAGTGGCAATGTTGCCAGTTGCTCCAGGTGAGTAAGGGCAACCCCCCAACCCGCCAATAGCGGCGTCGAAGCGTGACACCCCTCGTTGCATTGCAACCATCACGTTTGCGAGTCCAGTATTTCGAGTGTTGTGGAAATGCAACCCGATCCTCGAAATATCAATTCCTTCGCCTTCGAGGGCATCTAACAACTCAACAACAACTCTGGGAGTAGCCATGCCACTTGTATCACCGAAAGACAAACCATCTACACCAGCTTCATCGAGCACACGACGGGCGTAATACGCAACTTGGGTAGGGGAGATATCGCCTTCATAGGCGCACCCAAAGGCAGTCGACAAGATGGCTTCGACAGGTGTCTCTTCTTGATGGGCAAGGCCGGTCAGCTCGACGATCTGCTTGACGGATTCTTCAGGACTCATATTGATGTTTTTGCGATTGTGAGTCTCGGAGATAGACATCACGACCTCTAGCTCGTCGGCGTCACAAGCTAAAGCGTCTAATGCTCCCCGTTCGTTAGGAACCAAGGCTCGGTAGCGAACTCCCGGAACTCGGGTTATACCTTTCATTACCTCAGCAGAACCAGCCATGGGCGGAATTGCCTTGGGGTGCACGAACGAAGCAGCTTCGATAGCAGTCAGGCCCGTAGCAGAAAGCGCGTCAATCAAAGCGATGCGCTCAGCAACGGGGATCGTTGATTCGTTCTGAAGCCCATCTCGAGGGCCAACCTCACGGATCTCTACCGAGTTAGGAAGATCCGCAAGCATTTACGACGCCTTTAGGTCGGCGAAAACCTTGCGCCACCGTTCAGCATCGGATCGATAAGGAGCATAAAAGCTGAGACGCTGAACGATGTCGCCGAACCTAGCTTTCAACTCATCGGCGATCTGCTCAGGTTCACCTACAACGGCGAATGCATCGAGCACCTCGTCATCCACGAGATTGCCCATCTCAACCCATTTACCTTCCTTAGACAACGCATTGAGTTCAGTTTGCATGTCGCCCCAACCATGGCATTCCAGGACACCTCTGTAAGCAGGAGTGGAACCGTAGAAAGCGATTTGTTGCCGGGTTCCTTGTTTTGCTTTTTCGAGCTCATCTTCGTTGTTGCCTGTCACTACGAAAAGAGGACCCGAGATTTCCACATCAGCCAAACTTCGTCCCGCCCGCTCAGCGCCTCGTTCGAGAGCGGGAATTGTCTCTTCGCGCAAATACTTTTCGGTCGTGAATCCATGAGCCAAAAAGACATCACAAGTCTCTCCTGCAACCTCAGTCATCAGGGGACCAACTCCAGCTAGGGCCATGCGCGGCGCACCATAGGGATTCTCACCTGGATGGAAGAAAGGGGTCATCAAAGTGTGTTGATAGAAATCACCGCGAAAATCGAGCTTCTCACCGGTATTCCAACTGTTCCAAATAGCTTTCGTCGCCAAAATCATTTCGCGCATTCGAGCGGCAGGCTTCGACCATTCCATTGAAAAACGTTTCGTAATGTGAGCCTTTATTTGGCTGCCTAACCCCAAAGTGAAACGACCCTTAGAAATCAACTGAATGTCATTAGCGCTGTACGCCAAATCCATCGGGTTTCTCGCAAAACCAACAACGATGCTGGTGCCAAGCTCCACCTTTTCAGTTGCCTCAGCCATTAAAGGAAGCATCGTGAAAGGATCATGACTTGTCTCAGGGACCCACAGGCCGTCGTAACCGATCTCTTCTTGCTCACGGGATTTATCCATAATCCCGTCAAAACCACTGTCAACGCCTAATCCGCCATCAATCTTCATACACCTGAACTTAGTTCAGCTCCGAGAAAATTTCGCAGTCAGACTTACCTATACCCCAAGTATTTCAGCAGCCCGCTCAGCTAAATGGACGACGCTGTGCGGGAAAAGTTCTACCTCTTCTGGAATTTCAGGATTCGCCCCACCGACGTAACGAGCGTGAACTCCTTCCAAAATGCAAGCTAACCGCCAACTTGCAAACGCAAAAAAGAAATCCATGTCGCTGGTATCTCGACCAGTAACTTGAGCGTATTCAGCTACCAGTTCGTGCCGACTCGAAAAGCCCTCATAAATAGTTGCAGCATCCCCGAGAGGTAAGAATTTGTCACCGGGCTCACTCCAGTAAGCCAAGAGAATCCCTAAATCGGCTAACGGGTCGCCAAGAGTGGAAATTTCCCAATCAAGTACAGCAGCTACCTCACCTTGAGTAGACACCAAACAGTTGTCCAAGCGAAAATCACCATGAATAAGTGTTGCCTCATGTTGTTCCGGAACATTCGCTGCTAACACATCATGCACACGTTCAATAACAGGCAGATTTCTTGACGTCATCGCATTGAATTGGCGCAGCCAAGTCCGCAACTGACGCGCCACATAAGCTTCGCGTTTACCTAGGTCGGCTAAACCCGTCGCTTCTAAGTTGACTGAGTGAATAGCAGCCAAAGCTTTTATTAATTCAGCCCCCACCCCTGGTCTTCTGGCGGGAGGAACCTCAGATGCTGAGTCTTGGTCTCTCAAAACGTGACCTTCAACAAATTCAGTAACATAAAAGTCGGCGCCGTTGACCTCAGAGTCAGTGCACAGACCTACAACTGACGGAACCGGCACATCACTATTGTTGAGAGAAGACAGCAGTCGATGCTCGCGGACCATGTCATGTGCCCCCTCGAGCACGTGCCCCAAAGGCGGACGACGCAAAACCCATTTTCGACCATTACCGTCGGAGACTCGGTAAGTGAGATTCGAATGGCCACCAGTGATCAGTTCAAACGTGAGAGGGGACTCCAAATTGTCGACTCGCGCAGACAACCATTCCGTCACAGGCTTTTCCTCAATACCCTTAACCACGACACTCCTCAACTCGATATGCACTTGAAACTACATCTTGGTTGAGCCAAGCCCTAGCGAAACGACAACTCTGAGGAATGAAAGGAACGACATGATCGATGTCACAGAACAGGACTTCGAACAGCAAGTAATTGAAAAGAGCCACGAAATCCCGGTGGTGGTCGACTTGTGGGCACCTTGGTGTGAGCCATGCAAAACCCTGGGTCCCCTACTTGAACAAGTCATAGATGCCCAAGGGGGCAAGGTGCTTGGTGTCAAAATAAATGTTGACGAGAACCCGGGCATATCGCAGGCCTTTCAAGTGCAGTCGATACCAATGGTCGTGGCATTCAAAGACGGCCAAGCCGTTGACGGTTTCATGGGTGCTCAAGGCGAACCCATGCTTCAAGATTTCGTCAGCCGTCTGTTGCCCACCGAAGAAGAGAACGAAATTGACGAACTGATTAAGGCTGGAGACGAGTTGTCGCTACGCGCAGCCCTTGATGTTCAAAGTGATCATCCAGAAGCGGTAGTAGCGCTTGCCGAACTGCTAGTAAGCGATGGCCGCACCGAAGAAGGGCTGATGCTCTTAGAACGAATACCCGAGTCAGCTGAAAGTAGACGCGTCGCGGCTACAGCAAGAACTTCGGACGTGTCCAGCGAGCCAGATGAATTGGACGCCGAACTAGAAGAACTGCTTGGCAAAGTTAAGAATGACGACGAAGCCCGTCAGCGCTTTGTCGACCTTCTTGAAGTGATGGGGCCAGAAGATCCAAGGACAGCAGAATGGCGCCGCAAACTATCCACCGCTCTGTTCTGAAAATTATTACCCCCAGCGAACGACACAGCTAAGAAACCCAGAATCCACCGGTGCAGGAAGCTAACGTCGCAACTGTGGTCCAGGCTTCGATACAAATATTTTCAGGGCCCGAGCCGTCGTTGCTCGCTGACGCGGTACGAGATCGGGTGGAAGAACTCGTCGGCACCCAGGACCGTTCGCTAGTCCTCGAAGAACTCAGCGGCGAGGAATACACAATCGAACAAGTAGCGGACGCTGTCCAAACGCCACCGTTATTAAGTGACCGGCGCGTCGTGGTTGTCCGTGGCTTCAACCGATTCAAAGTTGATGACTTAAAACCTCTCATCGAACTTTTGGTCGACCCGCCATCTACAACCGACTTAGTTGTCGAATGGGGCGGGGGAGCTGTACCCAAAAAACTCATCGAAGCGGCAAAGGCAATTGAGGGAGAACAGATAAAGGTAGGAGCGCCAGGGACCGGTCGAGCGCGAAGCGGTTGGTTTCAAGAGCGTTTTGACACATCTGTCCTTGAACTAAATTCCAGTGCACGACAGCTCATCTCAGACCACCTTGGCGAAGATGTCGCTCGTCTCACTGGCTTGTTGCAAACGCTTGAAGGGGTATACGGAGTAGATGCAGAACTTAGCGATGCTGAGGTGCGTCCATTCCTGGGAGATGAAGGTGGAGTCCCCCCCTGGGATCTCACCGACGCTATAGATCGTGGGGAAATGAAAACAGCTCTTGAAGTTGTGCAGCGCATGATGGCAGCTGGTGGACGGCACCCACTGCAGGTAATGGCAACCCTTCACAGCCACTACGAACGGATTCTGCGGCTGGACGGAACTGGAATCTCAAACGAAAAAGAAGCCGCCGCCCATCTTCAGATAAAGGGTTCAACCTTTCCTGCTAAGAAGGCGCTCACTCAGATGCGACGATTAGGTCCTGACAAAACCCGTCGCGCAATAGAACTATTAAGTAAGACCGATATAGATCTGCGCGGAAGGTCGGCGCTTGATGGCGACATTCTCATGGAGATCCTTGTTGCGCGCTTGGCACAACTCAGCCACTAATTCAGCTGGCGGAAACTGTTGAGCTCAACCGAGATTTACGTCGGGCCGCTTCATTTCGGTGAATGACGCCCTTAGAAGCCGCAGAATCAAGACGTTTTTGGGCCAGTCGAACGAGTTCGTCAGTCGGCTCACCAGCATCAGCGGCAGCGAAAACAGCTTTCTCTCTAGTCTTTAATTCGCTACGGACAGCCTTGTTACGTACTCGACGGGTTTCATTTTGGCGATTCCGCTTGATTTGGCTCTTAATATTTGCCACTTGACCTTCTCTTACCTCAACTCAGACTTGCGTTGCCAAAACCCATTTCGACAGGTGACAACTTCTTCAGGCTAGCAACAGGGCCATGCAATGCCGCAGCCCAAATCTAGTTTCCTAAACCATGACTCCTTGCGGTAGAGCCAACGAATTCCCGTTCCCGTTGGTACCTTGCAGTTCCAGATGGATCTAACACAGATACGAAACTTTTCGATCATCGCGCATATAGATCACGGAAAATCCACTTTGTCGGACCGGATTTTGGAGATCACTGGCGCGGTTGAAGCGAGATCCATGCGCGCGCAATACCTCGATTCAATGGATTTAGAACGGGAACGGGGTATCACCATCAAGGCTCAAAACGTCAGAGTCGAATGGAAAGGGCACGTGTTGCACCTCATTGACACGCCCGGACATGTCGATTTTGGCTATGAGGTCAGTCGATCTTTAGCGGCATGCGAAGGAGTTGTTCTATTAGTTGACGCGGCACAAGGTATCGAAGCGCAAACTTTGGCTAACTGTTATCTCGCTCTCGAAAATGACCTTGAGATCGTTCCGGTTTTAAACAAGATTGATCTGCCGGCCGCTGATCCCGACCTGTATGCGTCGGAGATCGAAAATGTTCTTGGGTTGCCGGCAGAAGAAGTGCTCCAGATATCAGCGAAAACCGGAGATGGGATCACCGAACTCCTTGACGCAATCATCGAACGGATCCCACCACCCCAAGGCAATATCAACGATCCTCTCCAAGCCCTCATTTTTGATTCCTATTTTGATCAATACAGAGGTGTTGTCTCCTCAATGCGGATTATGAACGGGCGAATTCGGACGAGCGACAAACTTCGCTTCATGCAAACCGGAGGAAATCATGACGCCGAAGAAATTGGTGTGCGTTCGCCGGCTGCCACTCCAGTCGACGAGCTTGGGCCTGGAGAAGTTGGCTATCTCATCGCCAGCATCAAGGATGTAGGACAAGCTAAATCCGGTGAGACGGTCACCACTGCGTCAGGTTCTGCCGAACAAGCGTTGGAAGGGTATGAAGACCCCAAACCGATGGTCTTTTGTGGTCTGTATCCCGTAGATGGCGATGAATACCCTGACTTGCGTGAAGCTCTACAAAAATTAAAGCTCAATGACGCATCAATTACCTTTGAGCCAGAGACATCCGGTGCCCTTGGGTTCGGATTTAGATGCGGCTTCTTGGGTTTGTTGCACATGGAAATCGTGCGAGAACGACTTGAACGAGAATTCGACCTTTCTTTGATAGCCACCGCGCCCTCGGTTGCGTACAAAGTCACCACAGACGATGGCCACACTTTCGCGGTGGATAACCCGTCAGATCTTCCAGACATGGGCTCTGTCGTCGAGATCGAAGAACCCATGCTGAGGATCGGCATTCTTACCCCATCGGATTACACCGGAACGGTGATGGAACTTTGTCAGGGGCGTCGAGGAACGATGACCCGAATGGAGTATCTGTCGCCCGAACGAGTCGAACTTCAATACGAAATGCCCCTTGCAGAAGTCGTCACAGATTTTTTTGATCAACTCAAGAGCCGAACGCAAGGCTACGCAAGTTTGGACTATGAGCCCTCTGGCTACAAAGCAGACAAATTAGTGAAGGTCGATGTTCTACTCAACGGTGACCCTGTAGACGCGTTCTCCACAATTGTTCACAGTGACGCTGCTTACGACTATGGGCGTCGAATGGCAGAAAAACTTCGAGAACTTATCCCTCGCCAAATGTTTGACGTCCCGATCCAGGCAGCTATCGGAGGACGAATAATTGCCAGAGAAACAGTGAAAGCGAAACGAAAAGACGTCTTGGCTAAATGCTATGGCGGTGACATAACACGCAAACGCAAACTCCTGGAACAACAGAAAAAAGGTAAAAAGAAAATGAAAGCCATAGGACGCGTTGAAGTACCGAACGAAGCCTTTGTTTCGGCACTCAAACTGGACGACTAAGGCCCTATCTGTAAGAGACAGTTTTCGGACCCTGAAGATGCGCCTAGTATTCCAACATTGGATGATCGCCGGTTAAGCGAACAGGACCAAACGTGGACAAACGTAAAGCAACAGTGCTGAGAGCTGTTGTGGAAAGCTTCATCGACACAGCACAACCGGTTGGCTCGCGGGCCGTGTCAGACATAGCAGGCCTTGACGTGTCGGCTGCCACCATCCGAAATGAGATGGCGAGTCTAGAAGCAGATGGATACTTAGCTCAGCCCCACACCAGCGCCGGACGAATTCCCACTGAAGCGGGCTACCGATACTTCGTCGACAGTCTGGGACCTGGCCACCTTGACGACACCGAAGCCAGACAGATCAGTGCTTTTTTTAGACACGCCCAAGGCCAAATTGAGCAACGCCTTACTGATACCAGTCGATTGCTCTCTCAACTCACCGCTTACGCAGCAGTGGTTGTAGGGCCAACGCATGACCCAGCAACTGTGAGATCTGCTCAACTAGTCGACCTTGGTTCAGGTCGGCTACTACTGGTCATTGTCACATCTTCCGGATCTATAGAGCGTTCGATGATCGAACTCGTGAGTGGGGCAGAGGTCGAGCCTGCCCACCTGACGGCAGCGTCATCTGCGATCAACGAAGCGTTCGTTGGGTCCTCTCTCGGCAGTGTCCCCATTGTTAATCCCACGGGGCAGCCTGAAGTCGACAACCTGATAGCGACTACGTTGGCTTCGGTCTCTCCGCCATCCACCCAAGCTGGTGACCTCTACGTGGGAGGCGCTGCCAATATGGCTGGGCAATTCGATGCCGTGTCAACAGTCAAGTCAGTGTTGGCTGTTCTTGAAGAGCAATTACTTGTCGTAGGTCTCCTAGGGGACCTCGTAGAGCGCGGTCTCAGTGTTGCTATTGGTTCAGAGACCGGCGTAGCCCCCTTAGCGCAGTGTGCAGTAGTTGTGGCTCCATACAAGGTCGACGGTGAACAGGTCGGTAGCATCGGGGTTCTGGGACCAACCCGTATGGACTATCCAAAAGCTCTGGCCGCAGTACATGTGGTGAGTAGCCGCCTTGGCGAGTCCTTAGGCGAGGCACACGAGGACTGAACAAGCCGATGGCAACTGACTACTACGAGTTGTTAGGAGTAGATCGCGGCGCGTCCCCCGATGACCTGAAGCGGGCTTATCGAAAACTGGCACGGGAACATCACCCTGACGCGAACCCAAACGACGAAGAAGCCGAAGCGAAGTTCAAAGAAATCAGCGAAGCGTACGCGGTGCTATCAGATGAGGAAGCGCGCGCTCGCTACGACCAATTTGGTCACGATGGGTTAAGGGGTGGAGGAATGGGCGGCGACCCATTCAATTTCGATCTCAACGACATCTTCGAAAACTTCTTCGGAGGTAATCCCTTTGGAGGAGGAAGAGCCAGAGGGCCTTCTGGGCCGCCCCCAGGCGAAGATCAAGAAGTAGTGCTTGACCTCACCTTCGAGGAAGCAATATTCGGTGTTGATAACAAAGTAGAAATCCAAACGGCTGTGGGTTGCGAAGACTGTTCAGGGTCGGGTGCAGCGGAAGGAACCTCCCCGCGTCGGTGCACCGAATGCGAAGGGGCGGGCCAAGTTCGACAAGTGCGCCAAAGTTTGCTCGGGCAGATGGTTACCGCGACACATTGCCCCAGATGCGGGGGTCTCGGCGAGGAAATCCCAACCCCATGTCGACAATGCAGAGGTGAAGGCCGTTACCGCGAGTCAGTTTCCTATGAGGTTCGAGTACCAGCAGGTGTTGACACAGGATCAACCCTTCGACTGACAGGACGTGGAGCCGCAGGGCCTAGAGGCGGCGCCCATGGAGATCTTTACGTCCATCTGAGGGTGGCAGCCTCAGGAAAATTCAACCGAGATGGGGACACGTTGTATGCAGAACTCAACGTCACCATGCTTCAAGCGGCCTTGGGGGCTCGAATTAACTTTGAGACACTCGACGAGACGGTTGAGTTAGCGATCCCTCCTGGAACACAACCCGGCGAAATCTTTCGACTACGAGACCATGGTGTGCCGCGGCTTGAGGGACGCGGAAGGGGTAGGGGTGACTTGATCCTGACGGTGAAAGTCGAGATTCCCTCCAAACTCTCCAAGAATGACGAAGATCTGCTTCGCGAAATAGCGGAACAACGAGGAGAAAAGGTCGCTGACCCTGGCGACCGCACAGTGCTTGGAAAAATTCGGTCAGCGTTCCAATAGATCGATGAGCTCTCTTCCCGACGGAACCAACGGCCCACACGCCTTTGTCACCAATCTTGAACAACCTGAACTTTCAGATGAAGATCAACATCACCTACAACGGGTATTGCGACTCCGGCCATCAGACCCACTAACGATCAGCGATGGAGCTCATCGTTGGCGGCCCGCGATCTTCGGAGACACGATCGAAGTAACCGGCGAAATAGTGACGGTCCCACCACCGAAGGTAGCGATCACTATCGGGTTCGTCGTTCCCAAGGGTGACCGGCCAAGCTGGATTGTTCAAAAGCTCACTGAACTGGGAGTTGACGAAATCCATCTACTCAGTTCCCAAAGATCAGTGGTCAAATGGGACCCTCCCAAAGCAGACCAGCAACGTGAGCGGCTTATACGAATAGCACGAGAAGCGGCTATGCAATCTCGACAGGTCCGGCTCCCCAAAATCAAACCAATTAGTGGAATTAAAGAGGCGACGCTCGAGCCAGGTGTCTCTTTGGCGCATCGCTCCGGGGAACGAATCTCACTCAAACAACCATCTATCTATATAGGCCCTGAAGGGGGCTGGGAACCCACTGAGTTAGTCGACCTACCGACTGTTTCGCTGGGCCCCTCGGTCCTCCGGGCAGAGACAGCAGCAGTCGCAGCAGCCTCAGCACTTTCGCTACTTCGGCAAGACTTATTGGACAACCACTCTCCGTGAACTATGGTCACTCTTAATCAACTGGTGATCGGGGGTGGACATGACCGATATAGGCCTCAACGAGGAATCGATAGAAGGCGGGAACTACAGCTTCAAAGTCGGCGAACGCCTCCGACTCGTCCGTCGACAAAAGCGAATGTCACTCCAAGAAGTGGAAGCTGAATCCAGCCACGAATTCAAAGCATCAGTTCTCGGAGCATACGAACGTGGCGAGCGCGCCATATCAGTTCCTCGACTATCTCGACTCGCACATTTCTATGACGTCCCGGTTGGTCAGCTGCTACCCCGAGGCGATGGTGTCACTGACGATTCAGCAATGAGTCTTGACCAACAGGTCACCATAGATCTCGATCGTTTGGCGCGGGTACCCGGAGCAGAAGCTGCTGTATTGGGCAGGTTTCTAGCGATGATCCAATCCCAACGACGCGAATTCAATGGTTCATCACTCACGATCCGTCGAGATGATCTTCGAACCATTGCCTGCATCCTTGACACCGGAATCGATGAAATAGCAGACCGACTAGATGAACTCGGCGTTCGGCTGGGTGCCTAACCCGCATCTCAACACTGAGATGGGCATCAACACCGACTCTGTTTTCTATCTCGCAGCTGTTCAATGGCAGTCCGAGAAACCATTCTTAGAGTTCCGAGTTCACGGCCACCAGACATCTGAATCCGAGAAGGCGAATGGGCTTCAAATGAAATTTCGCATTGTCGCTGATCAACAACGACGATGTATTGGCACAATCGAACGATCTAAAGATGGCACCATCAGTGTCCAGTGTGATTTACCGGCGGTGACTGCTCGCCAATGTGAACGATGTCAGACAAAGGACAACATCGCTGCCGCGAATATGCACCAAGCTCACCGGAGAGGCCGCGAATCAATCAATAAAGCCATGGCCGAATATCTAACCCACCCGCACCGACTGTATCTAGCAATATTTCGTGACGGCTCAATCAAAGTAGGGACTACTCGAGGATCATCGGGCGGCAACAGACTGGTGGAACAAGGCGCATGGTACGCGAACTACTTGGCGCAGGTTGACGACGGATTCATCGTACGAGAATTAGAAGATCTGCTAACTCAAGAACTGGGAATCAGCCAAGCAGTTGACACAAGAAAGAAATTTGCTGGCCACCTCCAACCCCTAGAGAACCAATACCTTGATGATCGACTCGACCAACTGTCGAACGAGACCCAAAAGATTTTGGCGAAAGAGATCGGCAACCGAGGCGTCCTACTTGGGGAACGCTGGTCGAACCCGAGGCTAGAAGACCTGATGTGGAGCGACTTAGTTGCCTACCCCGCGGCGATCAATCAGGGAGCACACGAGTTCACTATCAAGTCGAT
>CAJWBN010000049.1 GCA_913020735.1 uncultured Acidimicrobiaceae bacterium | reverse complement strand
TACGGCGTAATCATTTGTGGAGCAGGTATGGCAGCACATCTTGCTGGCGCTGTTTCAGCGCACACGACCCTGCCCGTGATTGGCGTCCCTTTGTCGGGAGGCGTTAATGGAGGTATCGATGCTTTGCTTTCTACGGTGCAGATGCCACGAGGGATTCCAGTTGCGACTGTCGCTGTGGATGGGTCTGCCAATGCAGCAGTTCTGGCAGTTGAGATTTTGTCAATCGGCGACCCAGATTTAGTTGAACGGCTTAAAACGTTCAGGGATGAAGGTGCGAGGTGACAGTGTCCAAACCTACGGTGGCCAATGTTTTGGCGAGCCGGTATGCATCTGCGGAAATGGCAGTGATTTGGTCCACTGAAAATAAAGTCGTGTTAGAACGCGAACTTTGGGTAGCCGTCCTTGAAGCTCAAAAAGATTTAGGTATTGAAATTGATGATGATGCGATCGATGCCTACCGATCAGCCATAGCGGATGTTGACTTAGATTCGATAGAACGTCGAGAACGCGTAACGATGCATGATGTCAAAGCCCGAATTGAAGAGTTTTCTTCCTTAGCTGGTTACGAACACATTCATAAAGGTCTTACATCGCGTGATCTCACAGAAAATGTTGAACAACTACAAATCAAAAGCTCCTTAGTTCTGGTCCAACAGCGACTGGTAGCAGTCATTTCCCGGCTTGGAGAACTAGCCGTTCAGTACCAAGCCACGTCGGTAACCGGACGCTCACACAATGTTCCAGCTCAAATGACCACATTAGGCAAACGTTTCGCCAACCTAGGTCAGGAAACTCTCCTTGCCTATCAGCGAATAGAGGACCTGCTGAGCAAATATCCTTTGCGCGGGTTAAAGGGACCAGTTGGTACTCAACAAGATCTCCTTGATCTTTTCGAAGGGGATGCGGGCAAGGTCGAAGAACTAGAACAACGAGTTGCTAGCCAATTGGGGTTTAGCGAAACTTTGCAAGCGGTGGGCCAGGTTTATCCTCGTTCGCTTGACTTAGATGTTGTTAGCGCGTTGACACAGACAGCCAGCCCTTTAGGAAATATTGCCTTACAGATTCGCCTAATGGCTGGCTTAGACCTCGTGACTGAAGGCTTTAATGAAGGCCAAGTGGGCTCGTCAGCCATGCCCCACAAGATGAATACTCGGTCAGCTGAGCGCGTAAATGGATTTGTATCAGTCCTTCGAGGCCACCTGACAATGGCTGCAGCCATTTCTGGTGACCAGTGGAATGAGGGAGATGTCAGTTGTTCAGTCGTTCGACGCGTCGTGCTTCCAGACGCTTTTTTTGCGATCGATGGGGCCATCGAAACCACTTTGACTGTCCTAGAGGGTTTTGGCGCCTACAACAATGTTATTGATCGAGAGCTAGAGCGATACTTACCGTTCCTTGCTACGACGCGACTGTTGATGGCTGCGATCAAGGTAGGAGCTGGTCGTGAGGAGGCTCATGAGATTATTAAGAATCACGCTGTAGCCGCGGCTTTGGAGATTCGGGAAGGTGTCTCTGGTGAAAATGATCTGGTCCAACGGTTAATAGATGACCCGCTTCTACCGTTAGACAAGGAAGACATCTCGGAGGTGCTGTCTGATCATGAGGCCTTCATCGGCCTTGCCGACTCTCAGGTGTCAGAGTTTGTAGCAGCTGCAACCAGAATTAATTCTGAACATCCTGGGGCAGGGTCCTATCGTCCAGCCCCCATTCTCTAGTAGAGAAGAGCTGTGAGCGAACTTCAATTACTTCATAGTGGCAAAGTACGAGAGATGTACGTCGTTGATGATGAGCATCTGCTGATGGTGGCGACTGACCGAATTTCAGCCTTCGACGTCGTCTTTAACGAACCGATCCCTGACAAAGGAAAAGTTCTGACTGCGATGACAGTGTGGTGGTCAGATTATTTGGATGATGTCGCTCCTACCCATCTCGTTTCAGCAGATCCAAGTGATTTTCCCGATGCTGCTCGGCGCCCAGAATGGGAAGGTCGAGCTCTGCTAGTCCGCAAAGCAGAAATGTTGCCTCTCGAATGCATCGTTCGTGGCTATATAACCGGGTCCGCGTGGAAGGAATATCAGACCTCAGGGACTATGCACGGCTCCAGTTTGCCGGATGGCTTGTTGGAAGCTCAGCAGCTGCCAGAACCGGTATTTACCCCTTCAACGAAAGCTACAGAAGGCCATGACATCAATATTAGTTACCAAGAGGCGGTAAATATCGTAGGAGCGGAACTGGCTTCTGAGGCGCGATCAATCTCCGTTGAGGCGTATCGACGAGCGTCTGCACATGCTGCGGAAAACGGCGTCATCATCGCAGACACTAAATTTGAACTAGGCATTGTGGATGGCCAAATGGTGATAGCAGATGAACTGTTAACACCTGACTCCTCGAGATTTTGGCCCGCCGAAAACTGGAACCCAGGCGCAACACCAGTTTCTCTAGACAAGCAACCAGTTCGAGACGCAACTGAAGCCACTGGTTGGGACAAGTCACCTCCACCCCCACCGCTCTCGACTGAAACGGTGGATGCGACGCGTGATCGTTATGTCACTGCGTATGAGCGGATTACGGGTGAATCATTCACACAGTGGATAGGGCAAAGCTGATGCGGTTCGAAGCAAAAATAGAAGTGTCGCCGCGAGATGGGATTGCGAACCCCGAGGGATCAACGATTGAACGTGCGTTGCCTGCATTGGGTTTTGAGATGACTCATAATGTGCGTGTCGGGAAGTTGATTCGTCTCGAGGTGGAAGCGGAATCTGTCGATGCGGCGCGATTGCTTGTAGAAGATATGTGCAGTCGTTTCTTGACAAATCCTGTCATCGAAGATGCATCTGTGGAAGTACTCGAGATATGACCAGGCGTGTGGGCGTTATTCGCTTTCCAGGTACAAACTGTGAATTTGACACCGTCGATGCAGTTCGGGTGCTTGGAGGGGAAGCTGAGATCCTTTGGCATGGCGACTCATCGTTGAAGAATGTCGAGGCGATAGTTATACCGGGGGGGTTCGCACACGGTGATTACTTGCGATGCGGCGCTATTGCGCGGTTCTCTCCAGTTATGGAAGCAGTAGCTAGTTTTGCTCGAGAAGGTGGTCCGGTATTAGGTATTTGTAATGGGTTTCAGGTATTAACTGAAGCTGGTCTGTTGCCTGGAGCTTTGCAGAAGAATGTTGGTATGAAATTCCTTTGTTCTATGCAACAAGTCGAATTTGTATCAACCCAAAATGTTCTTGGCAAAGGCTCAGCCGCAGGCGACCGGTTACAAATTCCGATCAATCATTTTGAAGGTAACTACGTCTGCTCCCCTGAAATTCTTTCGAGGCTTGAAACTCAAGAACAAATTGTGTTGCGCTACACCGATAACCCAAACGGATCAATGAAAGACATAGCGGGCGTATGTAACGAATCAGGAAATGTTGTCGGAATGATGCCGCATCCGGAAAGAGCTACGTCTGCGCTTATGGGTTCGAGTGATGGGGCTGCCCTGCTTAAATCTTTTCTATCGACATAATGAGGATGTTTGCTCGAAGCCTTTAACACTTACTGCCGCGAATAGTTCATGGTTATTACCTGGTGATGTGGGAGCCAGGAATGCTTGGAAAGGCATCCATAAGAACTCGGGTACTGCGACTAAGTTTGGGACGTGAGTGCCGCCCCAGAAGATGCATCAGTTCATCGGGCGCTTGGCCTAAGTGATGAGGAATATCAGCAGATCCACAATCTTCTTGGCCGGCATCCGAACCATCTTGAGCTAGCGATGTACTCGGTCATGTGGTCTGAACATTGTTCTTACAAATCTTCAAAAGTGCATTTAAAAAGACTTCCAACTGAAGCGCCGTGGGTCCTTGTTGGACCAGGTGAAAATGCTGGAGTCATAGATGTTGGCGACGGCATCGCTGTAGCGATTCGAATTGAAAGCCATAATCATCCATCTGCTATTGAGCCCTACCAAGGTGCAGCAACGGGTGTTGGTGGCATTCTCCGAGATATTTTCACTATGGGTGCAAGACCAATAGCTGTTATGGACCCACTCCGATTTGGCCCTCTTGATGATCCTCGTAGCCGATGGATTGCAGAAGGAGTGATTAGTGGCGTTTCGGGGTATGGCAATAGCGTCGGCGTCCCGACAGTTGGAGGCGAAATCGTCTTTGACGAAACGTACAAAGGTAATCCGCTGGTGAACGTTCTTGCGATGGGTGTGCTTCCATCGGAACGACTTGTACTTGGACAGGCAAGCGGGACCGGGAACCTAGCGATTTTGTTGGGAGCCGCTACTGGCAGGGATGGGATAGGAGGCGTCAGCGTTCTCGCCTCAGCGGGTTTTGATGAGAACTCCGAAGACACGGATAAGCGCCCCAGTGTGCAAGTCGGAGATCCATTCGAAGAAAAGAGACTCTTAGAAGCCTGTCTTGAACTTCTTGAGGAAGGGTTAGTAAGCGGGATTCAAGACTTGGGTGGTGCTGGCATCACCTGCGCGACGAGTGAAACTGCCTCTCGAGGCGGGGCAGGCATGGATGTTGATGTGTCGGCCATTCATTCCCGGGAAGAGGGTATGGAGCCATTCGAATTAATGACCTCCGAATCCCAAGAACGAATGCTCGCGATTGTCGAACCCCAGCATCTTGAACGAGTTCTTCAGATCTCAGCTCAATGGGAAATAACAGCCAGCGTGATAGGTCGCGTAACTGGAAATGGACAGTTACGAGTCTTGGATGGTTTTGAGGGTGAAGTATTAGCAGAACTCCCAGCATCCACTCTCCATGATGATGCCCCTGAATACAACCGACCTATGTCCCCGCCAGGTGATTTAGCTGCACGGAGGTTAAGCGATGCTTCGCAAGGCCCGGTTAACTGTGTCGAAGACCTATTGGCATTAGTGTGCGACCCCTCTTGGGTATACAGCCAATATGACCACCAGTTGTTTCTCAACACAGTAGTTGGGCCCGGGAACGACGGAACCCTTCTGCGTCTGAGACATCCGTCGACAGGCGAGGAAACTGGCAGGGGTTTGGCGCTCTCTACAGATGGCAATCATCGCTGGTGCTACGTCGATCCACGTCAGGGCACACAAATGGTCGTTGCTGAAGCCGTTATGAACATTGCTTGCGTAGGTGCTGACCCTCTTGCAGTAGTCAATTGTTTGAACTTTGGTAACCCCGAACATCCGGAAGTGATGTGGCAACTATCAGAAGCAGTTGATGGTATGTCAGAGGCTTGCATTGCATTCAATGCACCGGTCGTGGGTGGCAACGTCAGCTTGTACAACGAAACGAACTCGGTAGATATAGCTCCCACTCCGGTTATTGGCGTGCTTGGCATGCACCCTAACCTCACAGAACCACCGCCAGGTATTGGTTTGCCAGCGGATTCTCTATTACTGGTATTAGGACAAGAGCCTGGCTCAGACGTTTCTATGGGAGGAAGCCGGTGGGCGTGGGAAGTTGGAGGTTGCAAAGATGGGGTTCTTCCTGAATTTAATCTTCACGAAGCTGTTCGGACCGCGTCTTTCGTGGCTGATTCAGTTCAGAAACAAAAGCTGAAGGCTGTCCACGACATAGGCGAGGGAGGTCTCGCAGTAGCGCTCGCAGAGATGGCTATCAGTTCTGGTATTGGTGCCAAATTAAATAATTGTGACAACCATATTTCGATGTTCAATGAATCAGGAGGACGAGTTCTCGTCGCAGTTGAGAATGGGGATCTAGATGATTTCCTGGAAACAGCTGTCGCCAAAGGAGTGGCTGCGAAAGTGATTGGACAAACCGGTGGTCTATCACTGGAGTTCGGTCCAACTGTCGAGATATCGCTAGATGATTTGATCGCAGCTTCTCAAAATGAATTGCCGGAAGCATTAGGTCAAGGAACCGTCAGCGCATGACGGATGAAATCCGTGAAGTAGAAATCAATAAGCCACGAGAAGCATGTGGCGTTTTTGGAGTCTTAGCTCCAGGACACCCTGTCGCTCATCAGACCTACCTTGGTTTATATGCCTTACAACATCGAGGACAAGAGTCCGCTGGAATAGCGGTGAGTGATGGAGCAAGTGTCACCGTTGTTAAGGACATGGGCTTAGTCTCTAGCGCCTTCGATGATCGAATACTTGCAGCCTTAGAAGGAAGTATCGCAATTGGTCACACGCGTTACTCAACGACGGGGTCGAGTTCTTGGCGAGCATCGCAACCTTTTTACCGCGACGTAGGGGACCTCGAATTCGCTCTTGCCCATAATGGAAACCTTGTAAACACTGCAGAACTCGCTGCTGAAGCGGGGATGCTCGATGGAACGGTAACTAGCGATAGCGATCTAGTAGCTGAACTAGTCGCTATTGAACTTGCAAGCGAAGAAGCCCCGGAAGGAAATGAACTTCCGTGGGCTTTAGAACGCGTCTTACCGCGTCTCAAAGGCGGGTTCTCCTTCGTAGCTATGGATCGTCATCATTTGATTGGAGCCCGAGGCCCAGAAGGGTTTTGGCCGCTATGTCTAGGCCGATTAGATAATGGTTGGGTAGTCGCGTCTGAGAGCCCAGCCTTAGATACTGTCGGTGCTCATTTTGTGCGCGAGGTCGACCCCGGCGAGATGGTTGTCATTAACCGCGCTGGTTGGACCTCCCACCGACCGTTCAAGGACCCTGATCCGAAATTATGTGTATTTGAATTTGTATATTTTTCGCGCCCAGACACTGTTTTATATGGCCGCAATGTTCATTCGGCCAGACAACGTATGGGAGAACAATTAGCTGACCAGGCTCCCGCCCAAGCGGACCTTGTAATGCCTGTACCCGAATCTGGCATTCCCGCAGCTCAAGGGTTTGCTCGGGTAAGTGGTATCCCTTATCGAGACGGGTTAGTCAAGAATCGATATATCGGTCGAACATTTATCGCCCCTTCCCAAGAGATGAGAGCCTTGGGAGTAAAGATGAAACTCAACCCAATTCGGCACAACATCGAAGGTCAACGACTCGTAGTTGTCGATGACTCGATTGTTCGCGGAACCACCACGCGAGCGATAGTCGAGATGCTCCGTGCAGCAGGGGCTGCGGAGGTGCATTTAAGAATTTCTTCCCCACCGTATAGATGGCCATGCTTTTACGGCATGGATACAGGTACGAAGGCCGAACTATTGGCTGCGAATTTAACAATGGATGAAATACGTGAGTATCTAGGTGTTAACTCCATTGCTTATCTAGAACTTGATCGTTTAATCGACGCCACCGGTGCCGCGGGCGCTGGGTTTTGTACCGCTTGCTTGAATGGTCAGTATCCCGTAGAAATCCCCGATGACATCGGGAGAGAGGTCTTGGGAGAACGACAAGACGAACAAGGCTCGGCTTTCATATCAGTGTCACAAATGAAGCTCGGACAATGAGTTCCGATATCACTTACTCTGACTCTGGAGTTGATATAGATAAAGCAGAAGAAGCCGTGCAACGGCTGATTCCGCATGCCCAATCAACTTTTCGAAAAGAAGTTCTAAGTGAAGTCGGGGGATTTGGATCAGTTGTCGCTCTACCCGAGGGCTATAAAGAACCGGTTTTGGTATCTGGAAATGATGGAGCTGGAACAAAGACGGTTGTAGCTAAGAATCTAGGTAAATACGACACAATCGGTATCGATGTGGTTGCAATGTGCGTTGATGACATTGTTACTTCGGGTGCTGAACCGCTGTTTTTTTTGGATCAGCTGACTGTAGGAAAAGTTGACCCGCAAATCATTGAACAACTTGTCATTGGTTTCGCCAAAGGATGCATAGATGCTGGCTGCGCTTTAACAGGCGGTGAAATCGCCGAACATCCAGACACTATGGATGAGGACGATTTTGATGTAGCGGGCTTTGCTGTTGGGGTAGCAGAACGAGATGACTTACCGGATAAATCATCGGTCGTTAAAGGTGACGTCCTAATCGGTCTCGCCTCCCCAGGCTTGCGCTGTAACGGGTACAGCTTGGCGCGTCGGGTGCTTATGGATGGTCGCCCCTTGGACCAACCCGCATGGTCTGGCGCAGACGTATCCCTTGGTGAAGAGTTGCTGCGCCCATCAGTTATATATGCGCCAGCAGTTTTGAGTGCATTCCGACAGTACGAAGTTCATGCTGCAGCGCACATAACAGGCGGAGGACTTGCTGGGAATCTAAAACGGGTCATCGGAGATCAAGTAGATATAGGCCTGGACGTCCAACGATGGCGTCGGCCAAAAATCTTTGAGCAGATTGCCATTGAAGGCCCTGTCTCTGAGGTTGAAATGCGAAATGTTTTCAACCTCGGCATTGGCATGGTGCTTGCAGTTCCTAGTGACCAAATAGATGAAATAATTAATCTCGCTGACACGAATGGACATGAAGCTTGGGCCATTGGGCAAGTTACCGAAGGCCGCGGACAAGTCAGATGGATGGATCAATGAGCGACCTTGACCCGCTGCGAATGAAACTCAAAGAACACCTTCTTGCTCACTCTGTCAGGACTGGTGATTTCGTCTTGAAATCGGGACGCAAAAGCAACTGGTTTATTGATGGCAAACAAACGGTTTGTACGCCTGAAGGAATTCAACTGATTGCAGAAATTATCTTGAGCGAAGTCGATGGCATTGACGCGGTAGGTGGTTTAACTATGGGGGCTGACCCGGTTGCCTACGGTGTCGCTGCGATTGCGGCTGATCGAGGCCGAGGAATTCGCAGCTTTAGTATCCGAAAAGAATCTAAAGATCATGGTGTCGAGGGCCGCGTAGCTGGCGCTTTGCGTAAAGGAGATCGCGTAGCCATTACCGAAGATGTTGTAACTAGGGGAGTATCACCCCTAGAAGCAGCCGAAGTCGTCCGTGCTTTTGGTGCGGAACCTGTGATGATTATTTCTGTTGTGGACCGCGGCGGCACATGTGAACAACTAGCTAAAGAGGCCGGAATCACCTTTTGTGCACTTCTGACAGCACCTGATTTGGGTTTTGAATATGAGGGTCCATAAAACAAATGCGTCAGGACTGTTTGGACAAGTCCAATCCTCCCGCCACAATAGAGCGCTCGCATCCCGCACCAGGAGACTCGATGTCGCGACCTACAGCTGCATTCTCAGCCACTTTAGAAGTTGAGCTTGCTCACGAACCAGGCACACTCGGCCGACTCTGTACTGCCATTGGAGATGTCGGCGGCAATATCCGAAGCCTCAGAGGGTTCACCGTAACTGGTGGGTCTTTGCGCGAAGAAGTGGTCGTTGATGCGGCTAGCGAAGCCCACGTCGAAGATATCTGTGAGGCAGTGGATGGACTTGAAGGAGTGAAGGTCATTAGTGCAGTTGATCGGACTTTCAAGATCCATGAGGGAGGCAAGCTCGAAACAATCAGTCGGATCCCCCTGCGCGATGCTGATGACTTGTCTATGGCGTACACGCCGGGAGTAGCCCGAGTCTGTATGGCGATCCATAACGATGAAGCAGCGTCGCATGAGTTAACGATCAGGAAAAACACGGTGGCGATTGTCAGCGATGGCACTGCTGTACTCGGTCTTGGCGATATTGGTCCAGCTGCTGCGATGCCAGTTATGGAAGGAAAAGCGCTGCTGTTTAAAGAATTTGCGGATGTTGATGCTTTTCCGATTTGCCTAGATGTGGACGCCCCTGAACAGATTATTGAGACCGTGATTCGTCTAGCCCCAACCTTCGGTGGCATCAATTTGGAGGATATAGCTGCCCCTGGTGCCTTCGAAGTTGAGGCACAACTGCGTGAAGCGCTTGACATACCAGTTTTTCACGATGACCAGCACGGAACAGCAGTTGTGGCTTTAGCTGCTTTGGAAAATGCTGTCCGTATTACAGGCAAGGACTTTAAAGACCTACGGTGCGTCATATTGGGGGCAGGTGCGGCCGGTGTTGCTTGCGCGAAAATTTTGTTAGGTCGTGGAATCGGAGATGTTGTTGTGTGCGACCGGAAAGGCACCATTTATCCCGGTCGAGAAGATATGAACGCTGCCAAAGAATGGTTAGCTCATAACACGAATACCGACCAGATTGCTGGCTCGGTCGCTCATGCAATGGCTGGTGCTGATGTCTTCATGGGGCTTAGTGGTCCTGGTCTTATTACGCGAGAAGACGTCGCAGCGATGGCTGACAAACCCATTGTATTTGCGATGGCAAACCCCGATCCCGAGATCCTTCCTGAGGAGATTGGTGATATTGCTGCAGTGGTAGCAACAGGTCGTAGCGATTATCCGAACCAGATCAACAACGTACTGGCATTCCCAGGAATCTTTCGTGGTGCCTTTGACGCATCGGCCACTGACATTACCGAAGGGATGAAAATTGCAGCGGCCTCCGCTATAGCGGCAGCCGTATCAAGCGATGACCTCGCCCCCGATCTGATTATCCCAACAGCATTTGACCGCTCCGTCGTGCCCGCAGTTTCTGCAGCAGTAGCCGCCGCAGCAATAGAAGATGGCGTAACTCGGCCGTCGCCGAATAGCGACTCGTCTAGGGCTTAAAATTACTAGAAGCCAGGGGCATTAGCCCCTGACTCCTTAGCGTGGTCGGGACCGGCGTCGATCCGGTGACCTCACGCTTTTCAGGCGCGCGCTCTGCCAACTGAGCTACCCGACCGCGGTCCCGACGGGATTTGAACCCGCGACCTCCGGCTTGACAGGCCGGCGTGAACTCCAGACTTCACCACGGGACCAACCGTGTTTACCCAAGATAATCAAGGGCAAGAGATTGAATTCTGGCGTGGCGGATGTCGTATTGCAACCTGATGGGCCTTATTCACATTTACTTGTTGTTTTGAAATTGTTCGTTTAACTCATCTGGTTGGGCAGGACGCATTAATAACTCAAGTGCATTCCACAATGTTCGTGACACTGGATCGAACAGAATCGGAAAGATAAGTCCCACAGGAGCTGCTACTAAAAGTAAAAATGGAGTTGAAACATCAGTGCCAAATATGACTAGAGCTAAAGACACCACCGTAAGCACTAGAGCTGAACTCACTACCGTGTTCACCGCAACCGCTCCTAGAGAATGACCTTCCATGCGCTCAAAATGCAAGCCACAATTTGGGCAATCTTCGACCATCGCGAACATCCCCCAAGTGTTGAACAACCCCCGGCAACCGCAAACGCCACAAGCCATGGTTAGACCACGCCAAATAGTCTTCATACTTTCTGTATGACCTTTTTCATTTGCCGAGCCAAATCACCACGTTGCCCAACTTTTATGCTGTCAAGCCCACGCCAAGTTGCTAACAAGCGCAGTTCGACTGCAAGAGCTTCAATTACTTGTTCACTAGTTTTGTCAGCTTCAGAATAAACACCCAACACATTTAAAACGCCAGCCTTTGTGTCAGCTTTTACATCAACCCTCGCGCATAGTTGGTTGGCATGAAGAAACGGCAACACGTAATAACCATGAACACGTTTGGCTGCTGGAACATAGATCTCCAAACGGTATTTGAAATTAAATAATCGCTGAGCTCTTGGCCTGAACCACACCAACGGATCGAACGGACTCAGAAGTATAGATTTTGATGTTTCGTCCCTGATTTTTGCCGAGGCTGGGAGATAGGCGGTTCGATCCCAACCTTCAACTTGAACTGGCAACAGCTCTTCGCGTTCTACCAAGTCCATGACATGTCGGCGACCTTCAATTTTTGGCAGTCTGAAGTAATCGATGAGGTCCTCTGTGCTCGCGACACCAAGGTGATTTGCGGCCCGTCGAAGCAGTTCATACTGAGCATTGACTTCGGAAATTGAATCATCCAATGCGGCTGCTGGAAGAACCTTCGACGCCAGGTCGTAAAAACGCGTGAAATTGTCCCTGTTGCTTACCGATACTTCACCAGTCCAAAACAGCCATTCGAGGGCAACCTTTGCCTCCGACCATGCCCACCAAGTTCCACCTTTTGGTTTGCTTTGTAACTGTCCAGCGTTTACTGGTCCGTTATTGGTCACATAAGTTGCGATCTTCTTAACAAAGTCTGGATTATTGGCTACAAACTTTCGAATTCCGCTCCAGACTTCACCTTGGGCCGCCCGATCCATACGCCACCGAAACAGCGGTAAATCTTTAACTGGTAAATAGCTGGCTTCGTGGCACCAATATTCTGTCAATTCGCGACGCCCATAAGCTGCATCTTCCAGCAAGCTTGAAAGCCCTTCGTGAGATCCACCAAGGCGTGCCCGGAGCACGAGCAAATGAGAACGAGCGACTGCGTTTACCGCGTCGATCTGCAGAACGCCGAATTTGGTGAAAGCCCATCTCAAATGTCTTACATCTAAACGGGGTGAAGAGAAGGGGCTTGGCGTTTGCAACCCTTGCGCCCCTATAGCTATTGAGCGTGCCTGCGATGCTGACAGCTCAATATGTGTAGCAACCGACATCTCTAGATGAAGGCTTTAAAGCGAAACCCTCAGCGCTCTTCTTTAAAGATCACGTGTTGTCGAATGACGGGATCGTACTTTTTCAATTCAATTCGCTCGCGACTGTTTGTTTTGTTCTTGCGCGTTGAATAGGTATAGCCGGTCCCGGCTGTCGATTTGAGTTTGATTACAGGGCGTTTGTCACTTTTCGCCATCAGACTTTCTCCCCACGACGTCGCAGGTCAGCCAATACTGACTCGATCCCGCGTTTATTAATGATTTTGATGCCCTTCGCGCTCACCGTCAAAGTTACGTGCCGTTTTTCATTTGGCACATAGAACTTTTTCTTCTGGATATTTGGCTTAAACCAGCGTTTGTTTCGGCGGTGAGAGTGAGAAACGGTGAAACCAGTTGTAGGTCTGCGACCAGTTACTTGACAGACGTTGCTCATAAAAACTCTCAGCTTAAAGAAGTGGTGTGGGACGTCATCGTTATGACGGCTTTTCAGGTTAACAGCGAGGGGAACCAATCACCATCCCCAACTGGCCAGTCTTCCTCATTTATAGGTGAGGAATAATCTCCTGGCCGACTTTCTCAAGCACTTCGAATCTAGGGTCGAAATTTGGAAGAATCATTAGTTGATCGAGCCCTCGTTCGTCGAGTTCAACTAGTCGTTCAATTATTTGGTCTGCCGTTCCGACTATGCATGTAGCGTCAATCAGTTCTGGGGTTACAAAACGCTCTTCTTCAGGAATGACCCAACAGTTGTGTCCAGCGTGTATGCGCTGGTGGATTCGCTCTGGGTCGTAATCCTCCAGCATGGACGTGTATTCATCCCAAATACCGTCCAGTCGACTTCCTGGCGAGCGACCGAATTGTCGGTATTGATCGTAGGAATAATGAATTGAAGCCATCGCCATGGCTCCTGCTTCTGCCTTCACTCTTGGACTTTCAATTGTCTCTCCGTCATCGAGTACGACGATCGTTGTAAGTGAAACAGTTAGATAGTCATCTTTGTTGAGTTGCCGGCCTGCCTCCGTTGAGCCCCTTTCAATCATCTCCCACATACGGTCCATTACTTGAGCATCTGGAGGTATGGACATAACTGCTCCATCACCGTGTTTACCTGCCAAAGCTAATGATTTTGGACCAAATCCGGAGACGTATAGAGGGATCTCGTCATCGAAATTGACGAAGCCCTTATCGGGCATTATGTGGCGTATCGGGCTTACTTGTCCGTTGAAGGAGTGATTAGCTTCCTCGCCTTTCAGTAGTGGCCTCAACGTTGTTAGGTATTCGTCGAATTCTGCGATTTTTTGGGGTTTGTGACCCATTATTCGCATAGCAGTATTACCCGTGCCTAAACCAAGAAAGGTCCTTCCTGGCGCTAAAGCGTTGATAGTCGCAATAGACGCAGCGGTGACAGGCGCTGGGCGTGTTGCAGATACTGATACTCCAGTACCGATATTGATTTTTGATGTGCGATCAGCGACTAAAGCTAGAGCCGCATAGCAATCAGACCAAAGCATCTGGCTGTCAGCCAACCAGGCATGGGAATATCCCAGTTCTTCTGCCCTCACCACGTAGTCAATATCGCCTACATGTGACGCAACACAAACTCCAATGTCCATGACGGCACCCTAGAACAAATTCCTTACCGCTCGCCTATGGCAAATAAACCACCTTCGCGAGACCCAACATAGATTCGGCCGTCCCAAACTGCTGGTGTTGCCTCGATACAACCTCCGATTTGAATCCGCCAAATTTCAATAGGTTCGACTTCTGGTTGTTGAACGCTATAAGCACGTAAATAACCCCCACAGTCGCCAACTATTAAAATGTCATCAACGACAACTGGCGAACTCCACAGTGGTCCTTCAAGCAGAATCGTCCATAAAATTTCCCCGGAAATCCGATCGACTGACATCAACCGACCAGAGTTTGTGGTCACGTAAAGCACCCCCTTATGAAGTGCGGGAGTGCTCCATATACCACCTGGCAAAGTTTGATCTTCGTGCAAGGACCACATCACTGGTGCTTCCGGCTTTCCGGGATCCAGTTTCACTAGTTGCCCCACTTCGCGGGAGCGCGAAGTGTCGCGTTCATATTCTGCAGCAACATAAAGAAACCCGTCATCGTCGATGACGATTGTGGCGTCAACATCATCACCCATCCACCAGCGAAAAGTCCGTGACGGTTCCCCCCCGCTCCCTAATGGTGCTAAATCCCAGCCTTGGACTAATCCGCCTGAGTTAGCGAACCAAGCGGTATTGCCGGAAACTGCGACAGAGGTTTCGATAGAGACATTGTTGTCGCCCAACACAGCAAGCAATTCATCGTCCCAACCTGGTGATTGGAAAATTATTTCGGGGTCTACGGTGACGAGACCAGAGTTGTCTATTGAGCGGTTGAGTCGAATTATGTGGAACCAACTATTTTCTCCGCCGGTGATGAGGTGATCATGAAGGATTAGCGGTGCCGCATCCCAGTCGTCGTTCCACATCATTGGATTGACCTGGTCGCCGGCCAAACTCCAAAGTTCGGTGAGCTGATCGGCTCGATCAAATGCCAGAATCCGTAGATGTCCATCGCGCGATCCGCTGTAGATGAGAGGGAAACCATCTGGGTCAACTGTGAGGGAGCCTTTAACAATGTCGCCTGTCATGAAAGGATTGACGGCCGGTAAACCTGAAGATGCGTCGAGGAGATGAATGCCCCGGTCGTAAGCACCTACAGCTATCCATGTGTTGTCTCCCCTCTCCCAAACTGCGGGCTGCCCGGTCCAGCCGATTCCGCACCAGTTAGAAGTACGACCTCCTGTAGTGGACAAAGAGCATAAGTTTCCTTTTTCAGGGAAACGCCACAACACTTCGGGCATTAATGGAACTGGGCCGCGGCCGTACCATGATCTAGTCGGCGAACCTCGGAAGGTGAGAAGGCCCTGGACGGCATCACCCCAAGCTGTCTGCACTTTCTTTGGATCCCACCAGCCTTGGTAGGGCTCATTCGTAGTGGTGGTTGTAGTGGTGGTTATGGAAGCGGAGCTTGAACTTGTGGATTCGTTCACCCAAGTTGTTGAGGTTGTTTGAGGGGTGAGAGATGACGAAGTGATGAGCGGTGAGTGTGAAAGAGTGGATCTAGTAGTAACTGGCGCAACCGAACTTTCAGTTGAACAGGCAATGGTGAGCAGAAACAGGGATATGACTATGTCTCTCCAAAAAGTTTTCAGAGAAGCCGAATTGCCGGCGGACGCAAGTTGGAGAGATCGGCTGGGCATT
>CAJWBN010000048.1 GCA_913020735.1 uncultured Acidimicrobiaceae bacterium | reverse complement strand
AGTAATCCTCTGCGATAGCGATGGCGCTCCGATTCTTGATAAGCACCAACGACCAACCGAAGCACGGGCTTTCTTCAAACCTGATGAAATCGAAATGCATGATGACTGGCACACCAGTGGCCTGCGCGGGTCTGGATCGAATTCCTACACAGCCCACAATCTGGAAATCCCGGACTACCGGGTCGCAACAGTAGAGGCCTTGCGGGCCTCCGCCTTGGCTGACTCCCCCATCTATCGATTCCCGCGCTTCGGTTACCTGGCGTTGCCAATTGGGTCCATCGCTCTTGGCATGGCCCACGACGCAATCGAGGAAGCCTTAGGCATCGCCAAATCAAAGACACCCACAGGATCAAGCCGCTCCTTGTCTTCTCGGCCCGCATTTCATAGAGATGTCGCTCTGGCTGAGTCCTCCCTGCGGGCGGCGCGTTCGCTTTTCTATAAAGATATTGAAACGGCCTGGGACGAAGCTCAGAAGACAGCGGGTTCGTTAGAAACCCGACGCCTTCTTCGCACTTCGACGGTTCACGCAGTAACAACCGCTATCGACATCATCGATCGCATGTACACGACCGTCGGGGGGTCATCTGTTTACGAGGAATCGGCGTTACAGCGACACTTCCGTGATGTGCACGTGGCGTCTCAGCACATGATGGTGGCAGAACCAGTGATGGAATTAGCTGGGCGGGTAATGAGCGGTATCGATGACCAAGCCCCCGGGTTGTAGGGCGGCACCTAGCTTTAGATAGGAGATAACAGTGTCGACAGACAAGCTTGCTTCCGATACCTCGTTTTCTTTAAGTTCCGCTCCCGAATCCGCCACAAGCTCCGAAGCAGAGCGCCTCGTGCGCAAACAAGAGACGGCCCTTGGTTATCGAATAATGGCTTCATGGGGCTGGGGCGCTGACGGCTCCGGCCACATAACAGCACGCGACCCTGAGCGGACAGATGCCTTTTGGTCTCTGAGGTACGGGGTGCCCTTCGGAGAAGCCCGCGTTGAGGATCTAGTGCTCGTGAACCACTGCGGTGACGTCATAGAAGGATCCGGGGAAATCAATCCTGCAGGCTTTTGCATTCACGCTCCTATCCACTCGACCCGGCTGGACGTCGTTGGAGCTATTCATACCCACACACCATATGGGACGCCATTCTCAGCCTTGGCAGCTCCACTACCTATGAGTAGTCAAGAAGCGGTCGCGTTCTACGGAAGGCAAGGTGTTTTCACCGGTGAAGAGGTGAACGTGACTGACCTCGCTACCGGCCAACGCATCGCGGACGCGTTAGGGACCGGTCGTCTCGTGGTCCTCGCCAATCACGGCTTATTGACGGTAGGAACATCTGTAGCGTCAGCTGTTGGGTTTTACCTGAACGCTGAGCGAGCAGCAGAAGTCGCAGTTAAGGTTCCTGACGGTCGAGTCATCAGCCCTGCCGCAGCTGCTCAGACTCATCCATCAGTAGGTGATGAGCTCAACGGGTGGCATATTTTTCAATGGTTGGTTCGATCGCGCGTGGGTGACCCCACAGTTGTCAACTAACCCGTATAGAGAGGACACTGAGTGTCGGATTTCGATGTTGTTGTAATAGGTGCGGGAAACGCTGCTTGCTGCGCTGCATTAGCGGCCGCAGAGCAGGGAGCCAAGGTCTTAGTTCTCGAGCGAGCACCTGAGGGTGAGTCTGGAGGAAATAGCCGTTTCACAGCTGGCGCTATCCGGTTCGCCTACGACGGCGTCGAAGACTTGATGGAACTCATGCCTGATCTCACCGAAAGCGAGATCGAGAACACCGACTTCGGGACTTACACTGAGGACGAATTTTACGCAGACATGGGGCGCATTACCGATTACAGAACAGACCCTGAACTCGCGAGCTATCTAGTAGCTAATAGCAAGTCGACAGTCATGTGGATGCAGCGAAATGGTGTCCGATTCGCTCCGATCTGGGGTCGGCAAGCATTCAAAGTAGACGGCAAGTTCAAATTCTGGGGCGGATTGACCGTTGAAGCGTGGGGCGGAGGTGAGGGCCTCGTAGATGCACTACACGGCACTCTCCAACAAAAAGGTATCGAGATTCGATATGAAACTACGGCAAAGGACCTCATCTTCGACGGGTCAGTAGTGCATGGGGTCCGTGTTCGCCAGCAAATGCGCATGGTTGACATCACCTGTGACGCGGTGATCATTGCTGCTGGTGGATTCCAAGCCAACTCCGAATGGCGAACACGTTACCTAGGCCCCGGTTGGGACCTAGCAAAGGTCCGAGGCACCCGATTTAACACGGGTGACGGGATACGGATGGCTCTCGATATTGGGGCTATGCCGTACGGCAATTGGAGTGGCGCTCATGCTGTGGCGTGGGAATACAACGCTCCTGAGTTTGGTGACCTCGCCGTCGGCGACGCTTTTCAGAAACACAGTTACCCATTTGGGGTCGTCATCAACAACGACGGGAAGCGGTTTCTTGACGAAGGTGCCGATTTTCGTAACTACACCTACGCGAAATACGGACGCGAAATACTCAACCAACCAGGCCATTCAGCATGGCAACTTTTCGATGCAAAGGTTGATCACCTACTCCGTGACGAATACCGCATCAAGCAAGTCACCAAAGTTCAGGCAGATACCTTGGAGGAACTGTGCGCCCGCATGGACGGCGTCAATACAGCCCAAGCACTAGAAACAATTAGTGAGTACAACGCAGCAGTTGACACAAATACCCAGTTCGATCCGAACGTCAAAGATGGCCGCTCGACCTCTGGACTAAACATCAACAAATCCAATTGGGCGAACACTTTGGATGAAGGGCCTTTCCAGGCTTACAACGTCACTTGTGGACTGACTTTTACCTTTGGTGGCCTCCGCATTAACGACGAGGGCCAAGTGTTGGACAGCGGACTCCTGCCGATCCCTGGCCTGTATGCAGCCGGCGAACTAGTAGGTGGGCTGTTTTACGGTAACTATCCGGGCGGCACCGGATTAACCGCAGGAGCTGTTTTTGGACGACTCGCGGGACAACACGCTGGCACGCAAGCTGTCAGTTGACGGCTCGTTCTTGACCTTCCCAATAGGGCTTTCGCAGTTCAGTTTTTAGGATCTTGCCAGCCGGGTTACGTGGTATTAGATCCAATCGATCGATAGAAGTCGGGCACTTGTAATGAGCGAGGTTCTCTCGGCAATACTCGATAAGCGCGGCTTCATCGGGGTCGGACTCTGCGGCAGGGGTAATGACCGCTTTAACAGTTTCACCCCATTTTTCATCTGGAACACCAATTACCGCAACGTCCGCAATCTCAGGGTGCGCCATTAAGACATTCTCCACCTCGGCGGGGTAAATATTTTCACCCCCAGAAATGATCATGTCTTTCACGCGATCATGAATAAAGAGAAATCCTTGTTCTGTGTAACCCGCGTCTCCGGTTCGGAACCATCCGCGCCCGTCTTCATCAATACCTTCGGGATAGGCCTCATCCGTTGCAGCTGGGTCGTTCCAGTAGCTTTTTAGATTCTGGATGGTCTTGACCCAAATCTCCCCGACCTCACTGTCACCAAGATCATCTCCGGTTTCTGGGTCAACGATTCTTAGTTCAACATCGCCCCAAACTTGGCCGGCTGAACGAAGTAAATGCGATTTGGGGCCACCAGGATCATGGTCCTCAGCGCGAAGTATGGTCACTCCGCCCGTAGTTTCGGTGAGACCGTAAGCCTGAACAAACTTACAGCCCATCAAACTCATGCTTCCGGCCAGCACTTCCTCAGTAATCGGAGAAGCCCCGTAGACCATGCATCGAAGACTCGAAAAATCAGTCTCTTGGGCTCCCGGCGTTATAAGCAGAAATTGGAGAATAGCGGGAACCAACAACGCATTTGTGATTTCGTAAGCCTCGATGAGGCGCAGCAATTCGACTAGGTCGGCTTCTCTCAAGAGGACGTTAGTGCCGCCGTTATAGAGGCCAACGACGCCCCAGCCGCTGCCCGCAATGTGAAACAACGGCATGGCAACCAGATTTACGCTGTCAGTATCGAAGTACCACTCCTCGCTCGCTGCCGGCAGCATCTCGAAGAAATTACGATTTGTTAGTTCGACTCCCTTTGGAAGACCAGTCGTACCCGACGTGTAAAGCTGGTAAGAGGTATCGGTCCAACCCACTTCGACATTCGGATCATCGTCGTTAGCTGAAGAAATCCACGTGGGATAGTCCACATGACTGCCTGCATTACCGACAACCACAACGGTAGATACAGTCTCCAAGTTCATCTGCTCATAGTGCTCAAGAAACTCTTCGCCAATGAGGAGAACTTTCGCCCCTGCATGGTTCAGGATGTACTCCATTTCGGGCGCAGCCAACCGCCAGTTGACGGCCACCCCAACAGCATTAATCTTGCTTGCCCCAAACAAATAGCTGAAATATTCCGGACCGTTTTTATCTAGATGTGCCACTCGGTCCTGAGGCCCGACGCCTGCCGCTACCAGAGCATTGGCCACCTGGCTGGACTCGCGATCCAATTCTGCATAGGTCCACTCGCGACCCTCAAAGATCATCGCGACCTTGTCTGGTTGATTCTGAGCGTGAACGCGAGTGATGTCTGCGAGCGAAGTAATGTTCGACATTTGTCGCTACCTCCGATAGATCTAAACGAGAGCAACAAACTCTAGCCACTGAAACACCCAACTAGCTAGGTGCGTCCAGTCCAAGACGATGTAGCTTACAACGAGCAAACGAAGCCAAATGGGGTCGCATGTCCAAGATTATTTATACACATACCGACGAAGCACCAGCATTAGCCACTTATTCGTTCCTCCCAATCATTCAGGCCTTCGCCAAAGCTGCTGGAATAACGGTTGAAACCAGGGACATATCTCTCGCCGGAAGAGTCATATCCGCGTTTCCTGAGAACCTGACCGAAGAACAGCAAATCGGCGATGCGTTGGCCGAGCTCGGCGAGATGACCTTGGCCCCAGAGGCCAACATCATAAAGCTTCCGAACATTTCCGCTTCGATACCCCAGTTGCAGGCAACCATCGCCGAACTGCAAGCAGCTGGTTTTGGAGTTCCTGACTACCCAACGAACCCAGATACTCCTGACCTGGAAAATATTCGCGAACGCTACGACCGAATCAAGGGTTCAGCAGTTAACCCAGTCCTCAGGGAAGGAAATTCAGACCGAAGAGCACCGCGCGCAGTCAAAGAGTTCGCCCAAAAATTTCCTCACTCAATGGGTGAATGGTCTTCAGATTCCAAAACGCACGTCGCCACAATGACCGGCAACGATTTTCGATCGAATGAGCAATCGGTCACCATCACAACGCCGACTACTTTGCGAATACAACACACCTCCACGGGCGGTACAACAACCATCCTTAAGGAAGTAGAAGTCAACGCTGGCGAAATCGTTGACGCCACCTTCATGTCAGTGCGACACCTCAGATCGTTTCTAGATCAGGAGTTGGCCGACAGTAAGGAGCGAGGACTTCTATTCTCGCTCCACCTCAAGGCCACCATGATGAAGGTGTCTGATCCAATTATCTTCGGTCATTGCGTCCGGGCTTACTTTGCAAGCGTTTTCACTGAACACGCAGCCGTACTTGAGCAATTAAACGTCAATGTAAACAACGGGCTTGGTGATTTACTTGAAGCCCTACAAGGCTTACCTGTCGCCGAACGCGAAGCAATCGAAAAGTCGATTTCTCAGGCTTATCTCGATGGACCGTCCTTAGCAATGGTTGACTCCGATAAGGGAATAACAAATCTGCACGTGCCTAGCGATGTCATCGTGGATGCATCCATGCCCGCCATGCTTCGCGCTTCAGGGCAAATGTGGAATGCCGACGGCGAGCAGCAAGACACAAAGGCCGTCATACCTGACAGTAGCTATGCCGGCATTTACCAGGCAGTCATAGAGGATTGCATCCAACACGGTGCTTACGACCCAACAACGATGGGATCAGTCCCCAATGTTGGCCTCATGGCACAAAAAGCCGAAGAATACGGCAGTCACGACAAGACCTTCGAGATGGCCTCCAGCGGGTCGATGGACGTACTCGACTCTGACGGGAATTCGCTCATTCACCACCAAGTTGAAGCTGGCGACATATGGAGAATGTGCTCAGTGCAAGAAGCCGCTGTTAAAGACTGGGTCAAACTAGCTGTAGCCCGCGGCAACGCTACCGGTGCGACTGTGGTTTTTTGGTTAGACAGCAACCGCGCCCACGACGCTGAACTCATTAAAAAAGTTAAGACTTATCTCAACGATCACCCAACCGACTCACTAGACATTGAGATCCTCTCACCGATTGAGGCAACAAGGCTTTCGCTCACCCGGATTCGACGTGGAGAAGACACGATCTCTGTTACTGGCAATGTCCTCAGGGACTACAACACAGACCTCTTCCCCATTCTTGAGGTCGGCACCTCAGCCAAAATGCTTTCGATCGTTCCGTTGATGAACGGCGGCGGACTGTTTGAAACAGGCGCTGGGGGGTCCGCCCCAAAACACGTCCAACAGTTCGAAGCAGAAAACCACTTGCGCTGGGACAGCCTCGGAGAGTTTCTTGCCCTTGCCGTTTCCTTCGAACATTTAGGCGAAGCAACCCAAAACTCAAGAGCGAAGGTCCTAGGAGCAGCGTTGGATTCCGCAACAGGCCGCCTACTCGATGAAGGCAAGTCACCGAGTCGCAAGGTCAATGAACTGGATAATCGAGGAAGCCACTTTTACATCGCCATGTGGTGGGCCCAAGCGATGTCAGACCAAACACAGGACCCAGACTTAGCCAAGCTCTTCGCGCCACTTGCGACCGATCTCGCGTCGGCTCAAGAACCGATTCTCCAAGAGTTACTTGAATGCCAAGGCAGCGCTGTCGATGTTGGTGGTTACTACTATCCCAACCCCGTTCTCGCAGCGACGGCTATGCGACCTAGCCCCACATTCAACTCAATTATCGACGGATTCTCCTAGAACCCATTAAACAAGCTGAGTCTTAGCGAAAATGACAGGCAGGAAAGCCCTAGAACAATGGATGTAACGAGGTACCCAAATTGTCTTCCAATTGTCGCAGTTGATTCTTGCTATTTCAGACTCGAATCGCTTAGTTTTTGGCCACTAAACGAACGTTAGGCTGCCAAGCGCAGGGCCTTCGGGTTCTGAGCTCGGGAAGGGGATCAGCGCATCAGTGACGGAAGCGATGACCTCAACGCGCGATGAACCACTCCTTTCGGTTCAGGGTCTACGGACTCATTTTGCTCTTAACGCGGGCTTACTCAAGGCTGTCGATGGCGTAACTTTCGACCTTCGAGCTGGGCAAACCTTAGGCATTGTCGGAGAAAGCGGATCAGGGAAGACCGTTCTCTCCAGAAGCATCATGCGCCTAAACCTCGGAAACAACGTTGAGACATCAGGGAAGGCTCTATTCGACGGCAAAGACCTCCTCAGCCTCCCTATGAACCAAATGACCAACATTTGGGGGCAAGAGATCGCAATGGTCTTTCAAGATCCGATGACCTCCTTAAACCCTGTAGTGAAAATAGGCCGGCAGGTTTCCGAGCATGTCCGCAAACACCTCTCACTCTCGAGGCGAGAAGCCCGAGAGCTTGCAGTACAACTGCTCAAAAGTGTTCGGATCCCAGAGGCTGAGGTCGCCTATAGCTCCTTTCCCCACGAGCTTTCTGGCGGTATGCGGCAGCGTGTTTCGATCGCTATCGCCCTAGCTTGTGGCCCACAGCTCCTCTTTGCAGATGAACCAACTACCGCCCTCGATGTCACCGTCCAGCACCAAATTCTGAACCTACTGGGCCTTCAGCAAAGCGAACGCGATATGGCCATGGTCCTAGTGACCCATGATCTGGGAGTCGTCGCCGGTCGCACCGATGAAATAATTGTCATGTATGCGGGCAAGATCGTTGAACAAGCAAGCACCCATCAGATCTTCCAAAACACTTCTCACCCGTACACCGAAGCCCTTCTTCGATCAATCCCCAAGACTGACCAACCAAGCCATACACGGCTAGCAGCTATTGCAGGACGACCTCCCAATCTCATAACGATGCCCTCTGGTTGTTCTTTCAGTCCCCGATGCCCCTACGCCCAAGAACGCTGCTTCGAAGAAGAACCGCCATTAACCGTGACCAAAGAGGGTCATGCGACAGCCTGTTGGTATCAGGTTGGAACCGAGGCGAATCGGGCCGCCTGGGACAAGAATCTCGCAGCCGGCCGGCCAGCAACCCTGGCTGTAGCTGAAGGACAAGTCATCGACGAAGTACCGATCGACATCGGCGCTGGTGGGGCCTGATGGCTGGCAGCGGAAAGGCACACCTTCGTGACCCGGGCGACGTCCTGATGCGGGCAGAAGATCTTGTCATCGAATTCCCTATCTCTCGGGGGCGCGTAGTCAATGCGGTAAGTGGAGTCAGCCTCGACGTTAAACAGGGAGAAACCCTTGGCTTAGTTGGCGAATCCGGGTGTGGTAAATCCACGACAGCAAAATCTCTCATTCAACTACCTCCCCCAACCTCAGGAACTGTTAGCTACCAAGGAACGGAACTAACTTCACTTGACGACGAGGCGCTGCGCAACGCTCGCACTGACCTGCAAATGATCTTCCAAGACCCAATTTCTTCTCTTAATCCCAGAAGAAAGATCGGTGACGTGGTCGCTGAGCCCCTGAGAGTTTGGGGGCCGCGCAACGATGCTGAACAGACTGAATTAGTAGACGCGATGCTCGAAGCCGTCGGAATTGATCCGGCGTTAGCCCGAGACAAGAGGCCACACGAGTTTTCCGGAGGTCAGTGCCAACGAATTTCGATTGCTCGGGCCCTCGTCCTCAATCCACAAGTCATTATTTGCGACGAACCAGTCTCCGCCCTAGATGTGTCAGTCCAGGCTCAAATCCTCAATATGCTGGAGGACCTCAAGTCGCAATACGGATTGACGTTGGTGTTTATCGCTCATGATCTCGCAGTCGTCAAAAATATTTCTGACAGAGTCGCTGTCATGTACTTGGGGAAACTTTGCGAGGTCTCGGAATCAAACGATCTTTACGCCACCCCTGCGCACCCGTATACGGAGCTCCTTCTGGGGTCAAGCCCGGTACCAGATCCGACTAGTGCAGTTGACATCACTATGGTCGAAGAGGGAGATGTGCCGTCACCGATCGACCCACCTTCAGGGTGTCGTTTCAGAACCCGCTGCGCCTACGCGACAGAGCGTTGCGCCCAGGAAGAGCCGATGATGCGCGAAGTTTCACAAGATCACTTCGTTGCTTGCCATCACCCACTCGTCTCCGTTGCCGAAACGGCGGAGGTGAGCGCCTGAAACAGTTTTGCCCTTATATCTAAGGGTCATGCGGTTAGGCGCCTGCCTTCCGCTTTTAGTACTTCAATAAGAACTCAGGGAGGGTTCAAAATGAAATCAAGCTGGTTAAAAATCATCGCATCGTTTTTCGCGATTGCGTTGATTGCAGCTGCCTGTGGAGGCAGCGACTCCGGGTCATCTGACACCGCGAGTAGTTCAGAAACCGCTACAGAAACAGCCGAAGAAGAAGTCATCGAAGCCGGCACAGAAGCCGAAGGCGATGTCGACACCGAGGTTGAAGAAGTAGTCGAAAAGAGCAGCTACGGCGGCTCCTTGACCATAGGTCTTGAAGCTGAAGCCACTGGCCTTCGCCCATGGGAAGATCCGTGCTCATCGCCGTGTCTGACCATGATCGCGGCAATCTACGACACATTGGTGCAAATTCGAACCGATGGAACGATCGGCCCATGGCTCGCTACTGACTGGTCTGCGAATGAGGACTTCACGGAGTGGACCTTCAACCTTGTAGAAGGGGTGACGTTCCACAACGGAACACCATTCACCGCTCAAACGTTGGTTGATATGTTCCCACTGCAACAGTTCGGTGCAGCCGCAGGAGGAATCGTCACAGCAGCAGGACTTAAGGAAGTAGTAGCGGTTGATGACACGACGGTTAAATACGTCCTGAAGTCAGCTCACTCCGCGTTCCCATCATTCTTGGTTCAGACACCTCTGGGCGCCGCCTTCGATCCCGAAGCAGCGAACGCTGATTTCGACGGATATTCAATGAACCCCATTGGAACCGGCGCTTTCATGATGGAGAAACGAGACCTCGACAACGAGACCGTCGTAGTTCGGAACCCCAACTATTGGATGAGCGATGCCGATGGCAACCAGTTGCCATATCTCGACTCGGTGAACTTCCGACCAATTCCTGACGAAGGAACACGCTTGGATTCACTCCTTTCAGGAACCACTCAGGCAATGCAGACCTTGCGTCAAGGCACGATCCGAGATGCTCGATCTGCTAAGGAAGATGGCGCAGATATCATCTTGCTTGAATTCCAAGGAAACAATGTTGGCGGTGGCATGTACAACCTCAACAATCCACCTTTGGATGACGTACGAGTCCGTAAGGCTCTAACTCAGATGAATAACCAAGAAGCCACTATCGAAGCGTTGGGCGGCACCGGAATTTCTCTTCCAGGCACCCAGTGGTTCAGCCCTGATAGCCCTTGGTACTCCGAAAAGGTTGCCGCGGCATGGCCAAAGTTTGACTACGAGGCCGGCCAGGCGCTCCTGAAGGAATACGTCGATGATCCAGAGCGTTCCGACGGAAAAGCAGTAGGTGAAAAGATCGAGGTAGAACTCTCATGTCCTCCAGATCCGACGCTTATTGCTGCCGTTCAAGTTTCAGAACAACTCTGGACTGCCACCGGCATGGTTGACGTGACCTTGACTAACTATGATCAGCAGACGCACATCGGCTATGCACTTGGTGCACCGCCGGACTTCCAAGGCTCACATGGCGTTCACTGTTGGCGTTGGTCAAGCGATAATGACCCGTCAACCGAACTGAACCGCCAACTAGCTCCACATACTTTGGAGGTGGCAGCTGCCTACGGGCTTGATGGAATCTTCACTCCAACTAACTTCTTCAACTACTTCGATGTCGAAGTATTCGGCGCTCTCGTTCAAGCGATCAGCACCGACGTCTTCGAAGAGCGCTACGCGCTGTACGAGATGGTGATGATGAAGTTCGCTACCGATCTCCCTGTTTACTATTCGGGTCACACTGCGACACTGCTGGCAGTTGAAGCCGGGATTGAGGGAATCAACGGTTGGGTGCTTCCTGATGGAACATTCGGCGGTCAAGGTTGGTCGATACCTCAACTCAATCAAGCTTTCCTGACCAACTGAAGCTAACAGTCCATTAATCGAGATCCCCAGGTAGGAGTTCACTTGTTAGGCAAAGTCTTAGTAGTGAAAACAGTCAGGCTCATCGCCACACTGTTCGCTGTATCTCTACTGACTTTCCTGCTCGTAGAACAACTACCTGGGGATCCGATTTTGGCCATCTTGCCCCCCGGCGGGCTTGACGACCTGGAGACGATTGAGCGCATTCGCAAAGAGCTCCGCCTCGACGATCCGGTCTTAACTCGTTACTTTCGCTGGGCGGGAGACGCTCTCCAAGGAGATCTCGGCAAGTCATACATCACTGACCAACCAGTCTCAGATGCGATCAAAGACCGTATCCCAGTAACAATGGAATTGGCGTTGTTGGCGACGCTGATAGCGGCGTTCCTTGCAATCCCGATTGGCGCTATTTCTGCATACAGAGAAGGTGGCTACTTCGACCGAACGATGTCGGCGTTCACTACCGCAGCTCTTTCGATTCCAGGATTCTTGGCCGGCATTTTCTTCATCTGGCTCTTTACACTCAAATTCAATTGGCTGCCCTCAACCGGATGGAATCGCATCACCGATAAAGGACTCCTCGCCAACCTACAAACAGCAATACTGCCCGCTGGAGCATTGGCTTTAGCTCCCTTGGCCATCAACGCACGACTGATCAGGGCCGACATGATCGGGACCTTAAAAGAGGACTACATCCTGTCAGCAAAAGCCAAAGGATTACGCGACCGTTACATCCTCATGCGCCACGCCCTGAGACCAAGCTCGCTAACCGCAATCACTGTCTTCGCTCTTCAGCTAGGCGGCCTGATTGGCGGAACCGTGGTTATCGAAAACGTGTTCGCTTTACCAGGGCTCGGAACGCGCTTGATAAGCGGCATTTACCAGCGTGACGTGGTGATGATCCAAGGAATAACTCTTTTCATTGCAACCGTGTACGTCGTCGTGAACGCACTCGTCGACCTGCTCTACGCCGCCCTCGACCCTCGAATCCGTAGGCAATGATGCGGTCGCTATCTCGTAGGTTCGGTACCGCATTCTTAGCAATGCCACTCGTGGTCAAAATAGCTTTGATGTGGCTCATCTTCATTGTGGCGGCTGCTATTTACAGTCGACTTGACCGCCTTTTCGGCCAAGCATTACCGCTCCAAGATCCTTTTTATCAACCATTTCTATTCGGAGAAGCACGACCCGTTGAAGGTCCTTCAACCGCTCATTACCTCGGCACAGATGTGCTCTCGCGTGACAATCTGGCTCGCCTTTTACACGGCGCCTGGGTTTCATTAATCGTGGCGGCCACGGTGGTCTCTTTCGGTCTCGTGTTTGGAGGCTTCATTGGCGCCTTCGTTGGCTACACCCGCGGCAAAGTAGAAACTGTCACCATGGCGACCCTAGATGTCATCCTCGCCTTCCCACCCCTGGTGCTGCTACTTGCTTTGGTAGCCGTATACAAGGTGCGGAACCTGACAATGATCGCTCTTGTTTTCGGAGTACTGGGAATCCCCACCTATGTACGAATAGCGCGGGCAAGCACACTAGGCGTGGCCGGGCGAGAGTTCGTTCAAGCCGCTGAGGCCATAGGAACAAAACGGACAGCCATCCTGTTTCGCGAAATTATTCCTAACATCATGCCGGCTCTTTTCGCGTATGCCCTCATCAACGCAGGATATGTAATCGTGATCGAGGGCACCTTGTCGTACTTGGGTCTCAGTGTCCAAATCCCCGAACCGACCTGGGGAAATATGATTAACGAAGGGCGAAGAGATATCAGGCAAACAATTCTGCCTATCTTCTGGCCAGGCCTGTTTTTGACCCTGTCAGTGGTGTCGCTAAACCTCGTCGGTGATTGGCTTCAACAGCGCGTCGCTGTTCGCTCCTCTGCCCTCTAATCAATCAGGTGCATCTAAGCCCAGAACGTTGCCACCGTCGAGGGTTCCAGTATCTCGATAAACATCCAGCTTTGATCGGCTGTCATCAATATCGAGGTTACGCATGGTTAACTGGCCGATCCGGTCCAGCGGCCCAAAGGCTTGATCTTCTACCCGCTCCATCGACAGTCGATCTGGCTCATAGGTCAGATGTGAACCTTCGGTGTCCATGATCGAATAGTCGTCGCCCCGTCTAAGTCGAATGGTGACAGTGCCCGACACAGCAGACCCTACCCACCTCAGCAGTGGTTCTCTCAACATCAGACTTTGCGGGTCGAACCAACGACCTTCGTACAACAGGCGCCCCAACCGTCTACCCATAGTCCGGTAATTTTCGATCGTATTTTCGTTGTGAATAGCGGTCACTAGTCGCTCATAACCAATATGTAGCAACGCCAACGCTGGTCCTTCGTAAATTCCGCGTGACTTAGCTTCGATGATCCTGTTCTCGATCTGGTCGCTCATACCCAGACCGTGACGGCCACCAATCGCGTTAGCGGCCTCTACCAACGCGACCTGATCATCGAAGGTTGTGCCGTTAATCGACACAGGCCACCCCTGTTCGAACGTTAAGGTCACGTCCTCTTCAACTATCTCAACATCTTGATCCCAATGAGCCACACCCATGATCGGAGAGACGATTTCCATCCCACGGTCCAACTCTTCAAGGGCTTTGGCTTCATGGGTAGCGCCCCAAATATTGGCGTCAGTGGAGTAGGCCTTCTCAACAGAGTCCCGATATGGAAGGTCTCGGGCGATTAAGAACTCGCTCATGCCGGTTCGCCCGCCGAGTTCATCGACAAATTGTGGGTCAAGCCAGGGCTTGTAGATCCTTAGGTCGGGATTCACCATTAACCCGTACCGGTAGAACCGTTCAATGTCGTTGCCTTTATAGGTGGATCCATCACCCCAAATGTCGACGCCGTCTTCTTTCATAGCTGCGACGAGCATCGTGCCTGTTACTGCTCTCCCGAGCGGTGTGGTGTTGAAATAGGTTTTACCGGCAGTGGAGATATGGAAGGCGCCACATTGCAAGGCCATTAACCCTTCCCGGACTAATTCTGTTCGACAGTCAATGATTCGAGCTTTTTCTGCTCCATATTGCAACGCTCGGTCCGGTACTCCTTCAAGGTCTGGTTCGTCGTGTTGGCCTAGATCCGCGGTATACGCGAACGGAATAGCACCATGTTCTCTCATCCAAGCAACAGCTGCAGAGGTGTCTAAACCACCCGAAAAGGCGATCCCAACTCGTTCTCCCTGCGGGAGCGACATCAAAACCTTCGACATAGGAAAACAACGGTACAACGTGACGCCCCAAAAGCTATGTGGGTTTATTTCCCTTGACCCAAACACGAAAAGCGAAGCGATACCCCTGGGGGTTGAGAATCCCTCGTTCTTTCAGGTTTGGCCTCTAGGTTGTCGGAGTGCTCCGGACCTTGGTGAGGCTGACTGCTGTTTGTGTTTTGGTGGTTGTGGGGTGGGGGTCGTCTGCTTCGGCGTGGGATACAACTGCGGGGAAGGACACGAATTATGGGTCGATCACGTTCGGCGGCACCGGAACCGACTACGGCCGTGGGGTGGCGGTGGATGGGTCCGGCAACGTGTACACCACCGGCAACTTCCAGGACACAGTAAATTTCGGAGGCGGGAACGTCACCTCCGCCGGCAGCTACGACGTGTTTGTCACCAAACACAACGCTGCTGGCGCCCATCAATGGACCACCACCTTCGGCAACACCAACAGCGAAATCGGCCGTGACGTCGCGGTGGATGGGTCCGGCAACGTCTATATCACCGGCTACTTCACTACCACGGTGAATTTCGGGGCCGGAAACGTCACCTCCGCCGGCAGCTACGACGCGTTTGTCACCAAACTCAACTCATCGGGCGCTCATCAATGGACAACCACCTTTGGCAGCACTTCAGTCGATGACGGCTGGTCGGTGGCGGTGGATGGTTCCGGCAACGTCTACACCACCGGCTACTTTCATGGCACAGTGAACTTTGGGGCGGGGAACGTGACCGCCGCGGGCAACAGCGATGCGTACGTCACCAAACTCAACTCGTCTGGTGCTCATCAATGGACCACCACCTTCGGCGGCACCGGCTCCGAGCAGGTCTATGGGGTGGCGGTGGACGGTTCCGGCAACGTCCACGCCACCGGCTACTTCGAAAGCACAGTCAACTTCGGGGCGGGGAACGTTACCGCCACACAAACCGATGCGTACGTCACCAAACTGAACTCATCGGGTGCTCATCAGTGGACCACCACCTTCGGTGGTACCAGCTTTGAGGTCGGCTCTGGGGTGGCGGTGGATGGTTCCGGCAACGTCCACGTCACCGGCTACTTCCAAGGCACAGTTGATTTCGGGGCCGGTGATGTCACCTCCCCGGGCGGCAGCAACAACGTGTTTGTCACCAAACTCAACGCTGCTGGTGCCCATCAATGGACCACCACCCTTGGTGGCACCAACGACGACCGGGGCGATTCGGTAGCGGTGGACGGTTCCGGCAACGTCTATGCCACCGGCATCTTCGCGGGCACAGTTGATTTCGGGGCCGGTGATGTCACCTCCGCC
>CAJWBN010000047.1 GCA_913020735.1 uncultured Acidimicrobiaceae bacterium | reverse complement strand
ATCGTGCATCCCATTCATGCTCTCGGCCTTCAATCCCATACTTCTCGACCAAATCAGCGTTCGAGTCATACCAGTGGGGGCGTTCCCAACCACCAGCTTCGAAATAGAAGGCCCCAAGAGCATCGGTTCTCGCTTTGACCGGTCCGTTCGTGACGTCTCGTCGGCTGGCCCACTGTTCGCGAGGGTGGACTATTCCGTAGGTCTTGTTGAAGTGTTCCTCCGCTCGAGCTTCGATGTGGTGAACATTGCGCTGTTGAGGGTAGAACCGCGTAATGTCTGCACCATGGGGGTCGGTTACGTCGGGGTACCCGTGAGTCATCCACTCCGCCATAAGCCGCCCGACGCCGGGGCCTTCCTTTATCCAGACGGCGGCGGCGGACCAGAGATTTTCGACTTCAACCGTTGGACCTAACACCGGATTGGCATCTGGGGTTAAGGACAACAGCCCGTTGATGGCGTACTTGATTTCGCCGTCCCCGAGAAATTCCATCAGTTCAATGGCTTCCTCCATTTGCTGATCAAAGTCGTCGGCGGTGAAGGGCATTTCTGTTGGGCTTAGCGCCGCCTCGTCATTAGACGGAATTTCGTCGACGCGATGCAGAATTGGTCTGTGAGCATAGGAACCAACTTCCATAGAGCCGGCCGTCTGCCGTTCATAACAAAACGTGTCCATGTCTCTGACAATTGGGTAAGCAAGTTCTTGTTGAGTTTCGACAAGAACATCGAACGGGCCTACGTCTGCCATCTGATGGACGGCAGGCGTTAAAGGAATCGTCGCTCCGGCCATTTCCGCGATACGCGGGCTCCAGACCCCGCAGGCGACGACCACAGTCTCGCACTCGACTCGACCTCTATCGGTAACCACCGCTACCACGCGAGGCTTGTTGCGTCCCTCGCCAGTCTCGATATCTAGAACTTCTGTGTTTGCAAATACTTGCAGATGCCCAGCGTCTTGAGCCTTTTTGCGCATCTGTGTACCAGTTTCGAGTGAATCCACGGCACTGACACTTGGCGTATGGAATCCTCCGAGTATGACGTCTTCGGAGACAAAGGGCACTAACTCCTTAACTTCGCTAGGGGTTAGTAGTGAAGAGGGAATCCCCCAACACTTTGCTGAGGTCATGCGGCGCTTGAACTCCTCCATTCTTTCTGGCGTTCGGGCGACTTCAATTCCGCCACAGGTATTTTGTAGACCCATTTCCTCATATTGGCGCTGGCTTTCGAGGGTTAGATCAACGATTTCTTTCGAATGATCAACCGGGAATATGAAGTTGGATGCGTGGCCAGTGGAACCGCCGGGATTCGGTAGCGGACCTTTGTCGAGAAGCACTATGTCTTCCCATCCCATGTCACTGAGATGGCTTACCAGGCAGTTACCAACGATGCCTGCGCCAATCACGACACATTGGGCTTCTTTCGGGAAATCGCTCACTGTTGGTCCTCTTTGCTCTGTGATAACTGGTCTAGGGAGGCGGGCCAAGGCTACACGCCGCCCACGTTAGTCAGGGAACTGGCCGGGTCGACAACGCAAACGGCCAGATGAAGGTTAGGTATTCTGTATGATGGAACTGTTCCGTAGAACGAAACAATAACCTTCATTCGGACATGCTGTCTACGACCGGCTCGACGCTTACCGGTTTCAAGCCTCAAGGCGGCAGTACGCTAGGAAGTAGGGCTAAATGGCAATTCCAAGTGACCTCGAAATCGCTAACGCTGCTGACTTAAAGCCACTGACGGCTATCGCGGATTCAGCAGGTATTCCACATGAGTTCCTAGAGCTCTACGGATCAGGTGCAGCGAAAATACAGCTGGAAGCAATCGACGCGCTCAAGGATCGCGATAATGCTAAATATGTCGTGATCTCAGCCATCACGCCAACGCCTCTAGGCGAAGGCAAGACCACGACCACCGTAGGTCTCGGCCAGGCGTTTAAGCACATTGGCCGATCCGCAACGGTTGCGATCCGCCAGCCCTCGATGGGTCCCACCTTTGGCATCAAAGGCGGAGCGGCGGGGGGCGGCTACAGCCAAGTCGTTCCGATGGACTTGTTTAACTTGCATCTAACCGGCGATATGCATGCGGTGACCGCGGCCCACAACATGTGTGCGGCAGTTCTCGATGCTCACCTCTTTCACGGAAATGACCTCGGACTCGATCTCCACAACATCACTTGGAGACGCGTTCTGGATATCAATGACCGCTCCTTGAGGAACGTGACCCTGGGCCTTGGTGGACGACTGGACGGCATCCCGCGCGAAAGCGGCTTCGATATCACAGCGGCGTCAGAGGTGATGGCGGCGCTTGCGTTGGCAACGTCTCTACAAGATTTACGGGTCAGGATGGGCAACATAGTTGTCGGTTATACAAGCGCGAACACGCCGGTGACGGCGGAAGAGCTTGGAGTCGCGGGAGCGATGACCGTCATTTTGCGCGAAGCGATCAAACCGAACCTGATGCAGACGCTCGAGGGAACCCCAGCGTTAGTCCACACTGGGCCCTTCGGAAATATTGCGACCGGCAATTCCTCAATCATCGCCGATCAGATCGGAATAAAGAGCGGCGACTTCTTGTTAACCGAGGCAGGCTTCGGAGCAGACATGGGGGCCGAACGCTTTTTCAATATCAAATGTCGTTACTCAGGGTTGAGTCCAGACGCTGCTGTCTTGGTGGCCACGGTGCGCGGCCTTAAGGCCCACTCGGGTAACCACAAAATCGTTGCAGGGCGTCCGTTACCGGAAGCCTTATTGGCAGAGAATCCCGACGAAGTACACGCGGGCGGTGACAACCTGAGAAAGCAGCTCGAAAATATGAAAATTCATGGCGTTACTCCCGTCGTTGCGATCAATACTTTCCCCGAAGACAAAGAAGCGGATTTGGCCGCTATCGCTGAAATTGCCACTGAGTATGGAGCTTTGTCGGCTCGTTGCACCCACTTTGCCGATGGTGGCGCTGGAGCGACTGAGCTAGCTGAGGCGGTTTCCCAGGCAGCCGAGGAGGAAAGTAGCTTTGCGCCGCTATATGGCGATGAAATGCCCCTCAGGGACAAAATTAGGACTGTTGCGCAACGCGTCTACGGAGCCGAGGATGTTTCGTTTACGGCTCAGGCCAACAAGCAGCTCAACGGCTACGAGGAAAATGGTTTTGGCCATTTGCCCGTCTGTATCGCTAAGACCCATCTGTCGATATCTTCGGATCCGAAGCTATTAGGAGCGCCCACCGGCTGGACACTACCTGTGCGCGAAGTCAGGGCGTCTGTTGGCGCCGGTTTCGTATACCCGATTTGCGGTGACATGCGAACCATGCCTGGCTTGGGTAAGAATCCAGCGGCCCACAATATTGACATCGACGCTGACGGCAATATCGTCGGATTGAGTTAGAGGAGTCCACATGCCTCTATTTCAGAGCCGAGGAAGCAATGCCGCTGGACAGGCAATACGAAAGCGTTTATTGCTCGCCGCCCGATTTGAGGTTATTCCTCTCAAAAACCTTGAAGCTCAGATTGAATACTTGCCGGAGGGAGCATCAGTCTCCGTCACTGCCTCTCCAGCTAAGACTTTGGAAGACACTTGGGACCTGAGTAGGAAGCTCTTTGACCGTGGCTTCAAACCTGTTCCTCATTTGGCGGCAAGGATGTTGACTAGCGAGGCGCAGCTTGCAGCCCTGATTAAAGGCCTCAGGGATATCGAGGCCACCGAGCTTTTTTTGGTCGGCGGAGATGCTCCGGATCCCTTTGGGCCATTTGTTGACTCCATTGAGGTACTTCGCGCGATCCTGGACTTGGACCATGACCTGAAACACATTGGGGTTACCGCCTACCCGGATGGCCATTCCTTTATTAGCGACGAACTGTTGCGTGACTCTCTGCATGTAAAACAGCAGCTACTGAAGTCTGCGGGTATCGCGTGTCATGCGTCGACACAGATGTGTTTCGATCCAGGTGTAGTTCGTGGTTGGCTCGAGCGAGAACGCGCGGCTGGTATGACCATGCCTGTGCATCTAGGAATACCGGGTGCTGTGGACCGCGCGAAGTTGCTATCGATCGGAGCACGCTTAGGGGTTGGTGCCTCATTACGCTTCCTTAAAAAGAATAGATCGACGGTCGCCCGGCTGTTCTCGCCGGGCGGTTACGACCCGAATAAGCTCCTAGGTCCTTTGGCAGGGGACCTCGAGCCACTAGAGGTCGATGGCCTCCATGTCTTCACTTTCAACCAGATAGCGGCTACTGAAGCCTGGCGGCAAGCTAGTTTGCAAGGCCTGTAGCGGCTGAGCCACAGGTTCCAATCAGCTTGAAGTCAGTAGGTCCACTGTAATGACACTCGGGATTGCTTCGAGGTCCTTGACAGTGTCAGGGCTGGGGGTTTGCGACACCCTGATCGTGGCAACCGCAGCTACAGTGCCCAGGCCCTCAAAGATTTCGTTCCGCATTTGTTGGACGTTAAGGCCGGCTGATCCAAGACACGACAGAACGGAGGCGAGCGCTCCAACCTCGTCCTTGTGCCGGACAGCGATGGCGCATTCTCCCAGGGGTCGAACAGCAATGTTCACACAATTCGGAGGCACCCCATTTTCGTAGCCGTCAATGGTTCGAACCACCCCTCTCGCAACGGCGGTCCGCGCCTGATCAGTCGAAGCACCTATGTGATGGGTCCCTACGAAGCTCTCAGATAGCGCAACCGGTGGCATCCACGAAGTGTTCGCTTGACTCGGCTCAGCTTCATAGACATCGAGCCCAACACGCAGGTCGTTTGTCTGCATTGCTTCAGCTAGAGCTTCTTCGTCCACCAAGCCACCACGGGCGGTATTCACTAAAATCGCACCGCGCTTCATGTTTGCGAGGAACTGCTTATTGACGATGTGTTTGGTGTCATGTGTAAGGGGAAGATGCAGCGTCACTATGTCGGCTACTGCGAGAAGCTCCTGAGTGCTGGCGTGCCAAATAACGCCACTCTCAGAAAGAGAACTGGTGGTCTCAGGGTCTCGATCATCTCGACGTAGACCGTGGACGACGAGGCCGAAGCTTGCGGCTCTGGTGGCTACTTCTTGGCCGATGCTGCCAAATCCTAAGATCCCTATGTTTCTGCCTTTTAGGCCACTGGCCTTGGAGTACCTAGCTTTATCCCAAGTTGACCGCTTAAGGTCGGCCGTCGACTCCGGAATTAGTCTGTCAAGCGCCAGAATTAGTCCCATTGTGAGCTCTGCAACGGCCACAGCGTTTTGGCCTGGCACATTGCAGACATAGATACCGAGCTCGCTAGCTGCTTCGACGTCGATCGTGTCGGTACCAGCACCGGCGCGGATAATTAAACCCAAGTCAGGCGAAGCTTCCATCATTTCCCGGGTGACTCTTGTGCTTCTGACGATAAGGACATCCGCGTTAACGGCCTCTTCGGCGACGAGCGCTGCATCGTCGCGGCCGGCTACTACACACCGATGCCCTTTGCTCTCCAGCAGAGCTAGCTCAGACTCCTCGATCGCGTCAGCGAAAAAGAGCAACATATGGTCCTCCGCTCATCATCCGAATACGGATAGGAGGTGACCCCGCCGGACACAAACGGTCAAGACGAGCGGCCAAGCCAGGCATGGAATAAGGGCATCTGCTAGGTGAGAAGTTCATTCAGGTCACCTGCGACGAGGAAAAGGAGCAGCAGAATTACTGAAAGGTTAATGACCGCCATGGGCACCTTCCAGCGCCGATTACCTGACCAGAAGCGTCTAATACTCAGAACGTTGGCTGCGATAGCCACAGTCCCTAAGCACAGCCCAACCCACGGTCCGACGCCAGAGCTAATTCCGACAAGTGGAGCGAAAAAAGGCAGAATTACATAAGTCAGCCCGCAACGAACACCAGAGACGACCATCGAGATACTGAACGTGCGAGTTTGAGCTTCACTCATTGAAGCCACAACGGTTTTGGTCATTCGATCTGTTCTTTAGCCTCGTCAGAGATAGTTAGCGGTGGAGATAACCCCGCAACATGCAGTCCTCCGGGGACAACGGTAACTGCTTGAGGCAGGGAACCCACGTCTTCTCCGTCTGATCTCAATCCGCAATTTGTATTGTCCTGGGAATTTCTCAAGGTGAGATGCAGGCTTTCAGCTTTAATAATTTCGACCGCTGGGTGGTTGACATGGGTGCCCTTGAAGGTCTTGGGGAGCATACGTAAAAGGTCCAGAGCGGAGGTATCACGGACGATGACGACATCGGCTTCTCCGTCGAATGGCTTGGCATCCGGAGCGATCTGCATTCCACCACCGAAGGCCCGGGTGTTCGCTATGGCGATCATCAAGCATTCACCCCCTATCTCCGCGCCATCGACGACCAACTCGAACTGATACCTTTTCAGGTTTGCTAGCTCGCGAAGCGTCGCCAAGGTGTACCGGCTGGAGCCGCGAGGCCATGACATATTTTCGGCCCTGATATTTACGGCTGCTGAGAATCCGGCAGTGGCAATTGTTGCGCCATACGTTGGAGCTTCGCTCTCTCGTTCGAACCGCAAGACATCTACTCGTTGGGTAGGCCCTATTGCTGCCTGAGTAGACATGCGCAGCCCTATTGGAAGATCAAGCCCAAAGAAGAAGTCGTTACCAGTACCAGCGGGCACAATGCCGAGGGTGGCTGATGTTTCGGCGCAGCTTTGAACCAAGTGATGAATCAGGCCATCGCCCCCGACGCCGACCAGGTGCCTTCCGTCCTTTATGGCGTTCCTGACGATCTCGTTGCTATGGACAAGGTCTATCGGCTGGTGGTGATCGACATCGCACTCGAGGGAGCGGAGAATTTCTGAGACCTTTTCACCCTGAGCCGCGGCGCGGCCTCGGTTCGCATATTTGTTTGTAATAACAGTGACTCGTTGATGTGCTTCTTCGGGGCTCTGGTTCATAGGCCAATAATCGATTGTTAAGGTGACTTCATTATTATCCGGTAAGTCGCCCTCGCGGGTGCTTACCTTTTACCCGATGAGAGGTTCAAGTGTCAGGTGCTTTAGACGGTATCCGAGTCCTAGATTTATCTACCCTCGTGCAAGGCCCCCAGGCGGCCGCAATGTTGCACGATTTAGGAGCCGAAGTAATTAAAATTGAACTGCCCGAAATTGGTGACATGGGTCGACACGTCGGCGTCATCGAAGAGCTCGGCACATCAGTATTTTGGGAGGCTTGTAACCGCGGCAAGCGCTCGGTGACGCTGGACCTCAGGACTGATGCTGGTCGAGAAGCCTTTCTGAAGCTGGTGCAAATTTCAGATGTTGTCTTATCGAACTTTCAACCTGGCACGCTGGATGGTTGGAACCTCGGGTACGAAGATTTAGCCGAGGTGAATCCGGGCATAATCTGGGCCGCAGGGAGCTTCTTGGGGCCTACAGGACCGGATGCTTTACGCGAGGGAGCAGACATCGTTGGCGAAGCCGCCGGCGGAGTTATAGCCGGGATTGGGAACGATAACGAGCCGGTCACGACGGTTGCGTCCTTACTAGCCGACCACTGCGGGTCCCAGAACCTGCAAACTGGAATCCTTGCTGCGCTATTCGCTCGCGAACGGACTGGTCGTGGTCAACGCGTGGACGTGAGTCTGCTTGGCGGCCAAATCTGGATGCAAGCGCCCGAGTACACACACTATTTCCTGACGGGTGAACTTGCGGGCCGCTCAAACGGCGGTCACCCGCTGGTCCACGCGTTATACGGTGTATTTCCTACGGCTGACGGTGCTCTTGCCATGGCGGGTTGTCCTGAACACCTGTGGGAAGGGATGTGTCGAGCTATAGAGAAACCGGAATGGATTGATCACCCCACCTACAACCAGTACTTCGTGACCAAGGAAATAGCCCGCGAAATGAGACGCGACTTCATTGAAATATTTAGTCAACGGTCAACTGACGAATGGGCGCAGCGTCTCAGTGCAGAAGAGCAGAGATTCTCCCCGGTCCGTTCACACGACCAGGTGGCAGCGGACCCTCAATCATTCGCTAACGGTTACATAGTTGAGGTTGAGCACCCCCAGTTCGGCACAGTGAACATGGTTGGATGCCCGATTCAGATGTCCGATACCCCTACCAGATTTGGAGTCGAGGCTCAGCAGCTCGGACAAGATACCGAAATGGTTCTTGTGGAAGCGGGCTATGAATGGGACGAGCTTGAGACTCTTCGCGAGCGAGGCGCGTGGTAGCCGTTGAGGTTATCCCAGAGGGCCGAACGGCAAGTGGAGCGCACAGACAACGGCCGCTTGTTGCTGGAGTAAATCACCGTCTGCCTCTATCCGCAGGTAACTCCAAATTCCGAGACTGATGAGCACCGCGACCGTTGAAACGGCGGCGCCGACGGTTTTACGGGCCCTCCACAGCCGGGAAAGAGTCCCAGTATTTCGGGGTGCTACCTGGTCATACGGGTCCTCGTTTATGAAGAGGTGGATTACCGCGGCGCATAGACCGAGCACGGCGGCCAACCACCAGTATCCGGAGTACGAGCCATACGCGTCCCGATAGACACCGGCCCCGTAGCTTCCGATAAAGGCGCCAATTTGGTGGCTGAGAAAGACAAAGCCAAAGAGGAGTCCTGCACGCTCAGGGCCAAACTGCTTTAAGACAATTGCCGAAGTCAGTGGCACTGTTGACAGCCAGACCAAACCCATAATTGCACTGCTGAATAAGGCAAACTGCGGCGTCATTGGTATTAACACCATGCAAGCGAAGATGATGCCGCGTGCTCCGTAAAGAATCGCTAACAACTTTGTATTGCTATAACGGCTTCCGAGCCAGCCGATGGCCATAGTTCCACCTATGTTGAATAAGCCGATTGTTGCAAGCGCCAAAGCCGCTATGCGACTCGTTTGGCCAAGGTCTTCTAGGTATTTGGGTAAGTGAAGTCCGATGAACGTCACGTGAAAGCCGCAGACGAAAAACGCAATTAAGAGCAGCACATAACTCTGATGCCTGAAGGCGACTCGAAGGATATGTGGACCGGATGCTTTATCTGGGCGAGTCGTTGGAGCTACGTCCAGCGACCGCAATGGCCTAACAGCGCTGGTGGCCAACGCAATGAGAGCGACACCCAAAATTAGGCTCTTGCGCCATCCGAACGTATCGATAGCATTTTGCGTAAGGGGCACGAGGATGAACTGACCCAAGGAACCAAAGGCCGTAGTGGTTGCGAGCACAGCGGTACGGCGGGACTCATCAACTAGCCGCCCGACAGAAGCCAAGATGACAGCAAAGCTGAGGCCGGCGAGGCCTAGGCCAGTTACCACGCCCAAACTGATAGTCAACCCTGCAGATGTGTTGGCTACCCCTGCCGTTGAAAGACCGACAATGTATAGAAGTCCTCCAACCACCAACACTCTTGCTGAACCGTAACGATCAGCCACGGCTCCAGCTACGGGCTGGCCGAGACCCCAGATCAGATTTTGGATAGCGATAGCAAATCCGAAGGATCCGGTAGATATCCCTAAGTCGACGACAACCGGGTCGAGATAGACGCCCATCGTCGAACGCACACCCATTGACACGGCCGTCGCAAAGCCGCCGGCTGCAAGAATGGCGGTTACCGGCGATATTCGTCGCTTTCCTTTCACTGACAGACGTTCTTCATTGTCCCGATTCCTTCGATGCTTGTCGTCACGACATCACCAGGTTTCAAGAAACGGCCGTCGGCCATGCCAACGCCGGCCGGAGTGCCGGTAAAGATTAAATCACCGGGTACAAGAGTTAATACCGAAGAGAGATAGCTCACGAGAAAAGAAACATCAAAGATAAGGCTGCTCGTGCGAGCATCTTGTCGCCGCTCGCCATTGACATCGCAGGTAATGCCTAGATTGTCAGCGTCGGCGAAACTGTCAGGCGAAACGAGCACCGGACCGATAGGCCCGTATGTGTCTCGCGACTTACCGAGACCAAACTGTGGCGGTCGTGCCCCCAGCTGCAGTTCTCTATCGGAGATGTCTTGCCCAACCATAAGGCCGGCCACATACGACCAACTATCTTCTGCGGCTACATCCCGAGCAGTTCGCCCAATCGCAACCACCAACTCGGCTTCGTAATCACCTTGGGTGGCACGCAGGTCGACCTGATCGAATGGGCCCGAAATACAAGATGGGTATTTAGAGAACACCACCGGTATAGCCGGTAGTTCCATATTTGATTCTTCTGCATGGTCTTTGTAGTTCAGACCGATACCAAACGAGTTCCGGGGACGTGGCACGGGGGCGCCCAATGCAGCCTCATTCAGAGGGCCATCGTCATCGTGGTCATTGAGGTGGGCGGCAAGTTCGCGGAGCTCATCGAGTTGACTAATCGCAATCATCGGATCTGCACTCACTGACTCGTGAGAAATCCGGCCAATATCGTAAACGCGACCGCCGTCAAGTAACGCGGCTCTTCCGTTAACGTTGGCAAAGGAAAATGACATGGTTCTCCTCATTAAGAAAATTTTGATTACCAGGTGTTCTCGGGACCATAGAACGTCGAGCAGAGCCGTGCCAACTCCCTGAGGTTGGGCGGCAGTTCAGGTCTAAAGCAAAGCTCGATCGGCAACCACAAGCTGGCCCCGGCAGATGGTGTGGCGAACGCGGCCTACCAGTCTCTTTCCAATCCAAGGGTTATTCGCACTCTTGCTTTGAAGGCTGCTCTGATCGGGCGTCCATTCATCCTGTGGGTCAAACACCGCGATATTGGCCGTCTTGCCAACTTCCAGTTGTTGGCCCTGAGAGACAAGTCCAGCCACGTTGGCCGGTTGGGTAGACAAAAGGGCCACAAACCGGTCGAGTGTCATTAGCCCTGCGGCAACGAACTCTGTCCAGATAACTGACGCCATCGTCTCCACCCCAAGCATCCCGGGCGGTGCAGCCGACAGACTCACGTCCTTCGACTCTCTCGAGTGTGGTGCGTGGTCGGTTGCGATGGCATCGACTGTTCCGTCGAAGATGCATGCCCTCAAGGCTTCTACATCGGTGTCCGTCCGAAGTGGCGGGTTCATCTTTCCTGAAGTGCCCAGTCGTTCGACGTCTTCTTCGGTGAGGATCAGGTGCTGAGGTGTGACTTCAGCAGTAACGCGAATTCCAGACGCTTTGGCCTCTCGTACTAGATCGGCAGCTAGAGAGGTGGACATGTGCAACACGTGATAGCGACCATTCGTTTCCGCAGCCAACTGAATGTCCCGATCGACTATCACCGCCTCAGCTTCACGCGGTCGACCTTTAAGACCGAGCCGCGCCGAAACTACGCCCTCATTGATAACGCCACCGTCAACCATCCCAGACTCCTCAGCATGTTGGCTGATAACACAACCAGGTAATCGCGCTGAAGCGAGGAGTGCTTCTCGCATTAAGCCGGCATCGTCCACGACTGTGCCGTCATCGGTGAAGATTCGAACCCCGGCGGCGTAGAGAGAGTCAAAATCAACTAATCGCTCTCCTGCTCGTGCCTGGGTGATTGCGGCCGACGTGTAGATGTCGCAGTGACTAGTTCGACCGACGGCGAGAACTTCCTTAACTAAGGTCGGGTTGTCGATAGTGGGAATTGTGTTGGGCATCATGACGCAAGCTGTGACACCGCCAAGCGCTGCACCTGCGGCACCTGACGCTATGTCTTCGCTGTCTTCACCTCCAGGTGTTCTGAAGTGCACCTGGATATCGACGAAGCCTGGCATTACTAGCGCGTCCGTGGCATCTACGACTTGGCCCCCGCCAGCTAACGAGCCCTGCGGGCCAATCTCTGCGATAACACCATCGACAATCATTAGATCCAACGGCTGCCCACCCGCATGGCCGGCGAGCATGCCGCCGCTAATGACTAGGGATTCGCTCATTCCTCAACCATATTGGAGAAACCCCGTGTCGGACGCACGAATGTGTTCCGAGATAGGATTCGAATGTGAAGTCTCAGGAGGCAGAACGGGCCGTGCTTTCAGTGGAACAAGGACAGTCCTACGATGATTACGGTTATCTGCACCTCGAACGTTTCGTCGGCGGTGAAGTGTTGCAGGAGCTTCGGGATGCTGCTGAGGAGTTTGTCGAGATAAGTCGACAAATGTCAGTTTCCGACAAAACACTCGATTTAGAGCCCGGTCATAGCGCTAGTAATCCGAGAATCCGGCGCTTGAACTCCCCTGTCGACCAGCACGAAGCCTTTCGCCACTTCGCTTTAGAGGGTCCGGCCGCGCAACTCGCCTGTTCTCTGTTGGCTGGCCCTGTCCGATACCACCACTCGAAACTTAACTACAAGTGGTCAGACGGGGGCGAAGAGGTTAAGTGGCATCAGGACATACAGTTCTGGCCACATACTGATTTCAGCCCCTTGACCATTGGGGTCTATCTCGATGACGTTGATCCCTCGATGGGCCCTATGGGAGTGATCCCCGCGAGTCACACCGGCAACCTCTATGACCAGTACACAGCCGATGGTCAGTGGGCTGGGTCTCTAAGCGCGACGGATATCCTCGAACTTGATTTAGATGAGGTGGTCTGGTTGACGGGACTAGCGGGCTCAGTAACCGTGCACAACTGTTGCATGATCCATGGGTCGGTACCCAATGACTCTCCAAAACCCCGTCCATTGCTTCTGCAGACGTACTCGCGAGCCGACTCGTACCCGATCTCGAATATCGGAGCTAACGGTGTGACTGGCCGGCTCAGCGGCACGGTGATTGGAGGTGCCTCAAACCAATCTGTCGTGGTCGAAGGCCGAATGATCCTTGGCGCGCCTGATTGGTCTCAGAGCGGTGCGCCAACCATATTTGGCTCCCAGCATGACGAGGGGTAGACCACATGACACCGGAACCTGAATTTTTCGAGCCGTTGAAGGCCACCTTGGTCCGAGAGTTCGACGACTTTCACGATCTCGTCGCTGTGGACCGGCTGTCAGGTGGGGCCAGCATGGAGACTTACCGGATAAGTATCCAGACGTCGTCTGGACCACAACTCCTGTGCATGAGGCGAGGGGCGGGAGGTATTGATCGTGAGAGCGTCAGCGCGGTGGGTCTGAGGACAGAAGCTCTTTTGATGCGCACTGCCAAAGAAAGCGGCGTCGTCGAACCCGATATCTATTACGAGCTTGAACCAGACGACGGAGTCGGGGTCGGCTTCATAATGGAATGGCTAGGTGGCGAAACGCTCGGATCTCGGATTGTACGTTCTAGCGATTTCGATTCAGTTCGACCGCTCTTGGCTTCGCAATGCGGCCGGGAGCTCGCGAAGATTCATGCAATTGACTTGGACACAACGGGCCTGAGAGGGGCCTTGCCTGTCCTCAGTCCGGAAGAGTACTTGGACCAAACTTGGGAGCGTTACAAGGCTTGGGACACGCCCCAACCAATGATTGATTTCACCGGGCGATGGCTCCAGGACAATCTCCCTGAGGAGTCTGAGTACAGGCTCGTCCATAACGACTTCCGAAACGGCAACCTGATGGTTGACGCGCAGACAGGGTTACAGGCTGTGTTGGACTGGGAGACGTCCCACATCGGCGACCCCATGAGAGACATCGGGTGGATATGCACTAACTCCTGGCGCTTTGGTCAAAGAGAGAAACAGGTCGGTGGCTTCGGTTATCTGGACGACCTGATCTCCGGGTATGAACAGGAATCGGGGCGACCAGTCAATCGGGATCACGTCAAGTTTTGGGAGGTGTTTGGCAGCTTCTGGTGGGCGATTGGATGCCTTGGCATGACAGACCAATATCGCTCAGGTCCAGACGCCACAGTTGAACGGCCCGCGATAGGCCGTCGGACATCGGAATGCCAGATTGACTGCGTGAATCTACTTATTCCCGGGGCCACTACCCTCTTGTCAGCCAGCTCACCCGGTCGCCAATCAGACATGCCAAGACTTGACGAACTTTTGGTTAGCGTGCGCGAATTTCTACATGGTGACGTTATGTCTGCCACCACGGGACGCACCAACTTTCTGGCTCGAGTCGCCGGGAACAGCCTTGACATCATTGGCCGCGAGTTGACGATTGGCCCAGCTTTGGCAAGGCACGAAACCGCCCTCCTTAGCGAAATGCTCGGTCTCAATGGGGATATTGACCAACTGCGGTGGCAGCTAGTTCGCTTGCTGCGTGATGGGAGCATGGAGCTTGAGTCGTCCCTCTTGCAGAGGTATCTGAGGGATTCGGTGGTGAATCAGGTGGCAATTGACCAGCCGAAATATTCGGGCTTCCAATTTGCGACATCTGAAGCGTTCTACAGCTAGCGTTCCTGTATGACAGTTCACGACATGCATCTTGAGATATCTAAAGAAATAAAGGCTTCAGCAGCGTCCGTATACGCCCTTGTGAGCGATCTGCCTCGCATGGGCGAGTGGAGCACTGAAAATATCGGCGGCGAGTGGACAACCGGCAATCCCGGAGAAGTGGGTTCACGATTCATCGGTACCAACCGAATCAAGAGTTTCGAGTGGTCCGTTCCGGTTGAGGTAACAATCGCCGAACCCGCCGAGTGCTTCGAATTCGTGGCCGCTCCCGACGACGGACCATTTGTTCGATGGACCTACCAAATCGAAGCTACGGAGGGCGGGTGCACTCTTACCGAGATATGGGACGTAATGGACCTCCCTCCATCGCTAGCGAAGCTCGACGCCGAAGGCCTTGCTGGTCGCAAAGAGGCGGTTAGAGGAACGATCGAAGCAACCCTCGACGGGATACAGGCAAGCGCCGAACAGTGACCACTGCGGCTATCAAGCAGGCAAGAGAGTGGTTGCAAGCTCATCCTCCGTCCGGTCAGCGGGCCGAATGGCTAGAGAGTCTCGTCGATTCGGGATGGGCTGCGCCTTCTTGGCCGACGGAATGGTTCGGTCGTGGCCTACCCGCCGAGGAGGCACGCACCACGGACGCCGTATTTCGCTCGGCTAAGTTTCCCGTCGATATCGACCCCAGCGACCAGAAGGCGAACTCTGTGCTCGGCGGCGATGACATCCAAGGCTGGGGTCAGGACGTCATAAATCTGTGGGCTGCTACGGTCGCCTCTCACGCCGGGGATGACCTTAAGCGCGAAGTTTTACGCGATCTGCTGCTCGGACGAACCGCCATGTGTTTGCTTTACAGCGAACCGGGGGCAGGCTCAGATCTTGCGGGCGTGCGAACCACAGCTATTCGGGACGGCGACGAGTGGATCATCAACGGTCAAAAAGTTTGGACGTCAGGAGGTCGTCAAGCGGACTATGCCTTCCTCATTGCGCGGACCGACCTCGATCAGCCAAAACACAGAGGCCTTTCCTTTTTCTTCCTGCCGATGAAGCAACCTGGTGTCGAGGTTCGGCCCTTGCGTCAAGCAACGGGTGACTCACGGTTCAACGAGGTGTTTCTCACAGATGCTCGCGTTCCTGCTTCGAATATGTTGGGTGCCTTGAACGAGGGTTGGTGGGTTCTGACTTCTGCTTTGGCTTACGAGCGGGCCGCTATGGGAGCGAGCCAACGTCGACGGGCAACCGACCGTTCACAAAAAGGGCGAGATGCTGAAAGCGAGGCTCCCGCTCCGATTCCTGACTTAGTTTTGGTAGATCTCGCGCAAAGCAAAGGTCGCTCCCAAGAGCCGGAAATCCGCCAAGAGCTAATGAAGCTGCACGAATGGCGAACAGTCAACGAGTGGAATAACCGGAGAGCTAAATCCGCAATCGAGCAGGGAACCAGCACCCCTATCGTTTCCCTCGGAAAGTTAGCTATGTCTCGTATGCTTCATTTCGCCGGCAGCCTGCAAGCCAGAATCCTGGGGGCCGAAGCAACCCTCGCTGGAGCCTCTTATGGGGCGTCAGAAGACGCTACTTACGCAATGCTGAACGCTTACTTCACGTCGATTGGTGGAGGAACCGACCAAATCCAACGAAATATCATCGGAGAAAGAATCCTAGGGCTGCCGAAGGAACCAGAAATAGATAAGGCCCGCCCGTTTCGCGAGGTCCTTAACCTGAACCTTTGATCGGGCGATTTGCCGAGAAGTTAACGATTTCGACGACCCGA
>CAJWBN010000046.1 GCA_913020735.1 uncultured Acidimicrobiaceae bacterium | reverse complement strand
CAGAGCTATCCGCAGTTCGTAACGGAAATATCTTCGAAATCGATAGTGATATAAGCAGCCGTTGGGGACCTCGCTTGGTCGATTTTCTGAAAACGGTCTCCGATGCAGTTTCGACTGTAAATGCCCGTTAAGGAGCTCGTCGCTGAGGATGCTGGGCCTCGTCCAGTGGTCGGGGTGACTGAAAAGCTGCGCGTACGTGGTCTCGTAATTGGGTTTGTAGCAGTTGCTCTTGCGACAAGTGCGGGGTTGTTGATTGGCCCAGCGGATATAGATAGGACCAACGCCGTAAAAGAGTTGCTCGACCGTTTGCCGTTTATCTCAGTAGAGAGCGGATTGACATCCATCCAAAAAAACATCATTTGGGAAGTCAGGCTCCCTCGTGTAGCGCTAGGAGCGTTGGTAGGCGGGACTCTTGCCTTGAGCGGGGCTAGTTACCAAGCTGTATTCCGTAATCCGCTAGCAGACCCATATTTGTTGGGTGCCGCTGCAGGTGCTGGTCTAGGAGCGACCGTCGCTATCGTCACCGGTTCTGGTGATGGAGTGGGTACCTTCGATTTAGTTCCACTTCTTGCCTTTGTCGGAGCCTTAGCTGCGGTAGCTCTCACATACCTATTGGGATATAGCTCAGGAACCCAAAGATCTCCCGCGGCGCTTTTGCTTGCGGGAGTAGCGGTCGCGAGCTTTCTGACTGCTGTCCAAACTTTTATTCAACAACAAAATGTTGAGACCATCCGACAGGTTTATACCTGGATTCTAGGACGGCTAAACACTGCATCTTGGGATGAAGTTTCTCTCTTGGCGCCCTATGCGTTTGTTTCGGCAATGCTGATTCTGGTTTGTCGGCGGATCCTAGATGTCATGCGCCTTGGTGATTTCGAAGCCTCTTCATTAGGCATCCGACCCCAATTGGTCAGACTGGTTGTTATCTGCGCAGCCTCTCTCGGCACCGCCGCAGCAGTTTCAGTTAGCGGCCTCATCGCCTTCGTTGGAATCATCGTTCCGCACACGGTCCGCTTGCTGGTAGGAGCGAGCAACCGAATTGTCTTGCCTTTGTCGATTCTGTTTGGTGCAGCCTTCCTTGTGTTTGTTGACTTATTGGGCCGCACCCTTGCATCACCTGCGGAGATCCCGATAGGTGTCATAACCGCCTTTTGTGGAGCACCTTTTTTTGTGACCGTGTTGAGGTCGAGTAAGAGGACACTCGGATGAACTTGTTTGTGGCCAACGGACTTGGTGTCCGTATAGACGATGTCTCGATTCTGAACGACGTATCGCTCTCGGTTAAAGCCGGTGAGTGGGTATCGATAGTGGGGCCCAATGGTGCGGGAAAGACCACCCTGCTTTCAGTTATGGCCGGATTACGGCCAGCTTCCGGCAGCCTCTCCATACAAGGGCGGAACTTAAGCGACTTGACCCCTAGGGAGAGAGCCCGATTACTTGCCTACGTTCCTCAGCACCCCGAAATTCCACCTGGAATGACGGTTAATAGCTATGTGTTGCTTGGTAGAACACCCCACTTGTCTTTTCTTGCAATGGAAGGCTCCCGCGATTTCCGTCTGGTCGAACAAGTGTTAAAGCAATTTGATCTTTCAAGCATGGGTCAGCGAACGCTCGAATCATTAAGTGGCGGTGAGCTGCAACGGTGTCATCTTGCTCGGGCGATTGCGCAAGCAACACCACTAGTTTTTCTTGATGAACCTACGACCGCCCTTGACCTAGGCCACCAGCAGCAGGCCTTGAATCGCATTCGACTGCTGCGAGAAGAACACAAGGTGACAGTCGTTGTGACCATGCACGACCTTACGCTGGCGAGCCAATACAGCGACAGAATAATATTGATGTCCAAAGGCCAGATAGCTGCTGAAGGAAAGCCAGCTGAGGTCCTCGACCCAACCCGTTTATCGGAGCTTTACGGGGCTCAGGTAAAAGTGCTTAAGGTTGATGGTCATCTTGTAGTGGTACCGAGTGTCTCAAAGGAGAATTCTTGATGAGTGAAAGCCCTCCGACTCAGCCCCCCGATGCTGAAAGGCACAAGACAGCTCCGTCGTTGGTGATTGTCAATACCGGAGATGGCAAAGGTAAGTCTTCGTCAGCTTTTGGGGTTGTGGTTCGCGCTGTGGCTCAAGATTGGAACGTAGCTGTAGTGCAGTTCCTGAAATCGGGTAATTGGAACACGGGAGAAGAACGATTGTGTCGCGAAGAGCTCGGCGTAGATTGGTGGGCTATCGGCGACGGCTTTACCTGGGATTCCCCTGATTTAAGTGAGGATGAGGCAGTAGCTCATGCAGCTTGGCAGCAAGCCAAGAGTTGTATCGACGGTGGGAAGTATCAACTAGTCGTACTAGACGAAATTACGTATCCCGTGAATTGGGGGTGGCTCGACGAACAGGATGTGGTTTCTTGTGTCAAACAGCGACCGGAACGAACAAGCATCATCCTTACGGGCCGAGACGCATCAGCCGATCTCATAGAAATCGCTGACACTGCAACTGAGATGAGAAATATCAAACATGCATACGAAAAAGGCATTGTCGCAAAGAAAGGCATCGACTATTGACTGATGAGAATCAGGTATCTGTTCCTAAGGGAATAACACTGATAACTGGTGGTGCTCGAAGTGGGAAGAGCAGCCTCGCTCAACGTCTAGGGCAGGCATGGTTTGGCCCTGTCTGGGTGATAGCGACTGCGACCGCAGGCGATGCGGATATGGCAGCACGGATCGAACGACACAAAAGCGAACGACCTAAAGAGTGGATTACCGCTGAGGCTCCGTTGACCGTGACATCGACTATCAATGAAGCTCCCGACGATGCTCTGGTAATTCTGGACTGCGTAGCCATGTGGGTTTCGAATTGTCTGCACAATGAAATCGATGTTCTTGAAATGGAACGAGAAACCATGGCGTTGGTCGCGATGGTGCGCGAGCGTAAAGCCCCGACCGTCATTGTTACCAATGAAGTTGGATTGGGTATCGTTCCCGCTAACCAGTTAGCACGTCTGTATCAAGACATGTTGGGTCGTGTGAACCAAGTTTTCGCTGAAGTAGCTGAAAGGGCGCTGTTCTTGTCAGCGGGCAGGGTAACTCAACTACAAAAGATTGAGGACATCTTGTGACAGATCTATTTAGCCGTCATTTATTGAATTTGTCCTCTCCGAACAATTTGGCGGCGCAGGACATGCGGGAGAGGCTGGCTGACATTTTACGACCTAAAGGAGCGCTGGCTCGACTAGATGATCTTGCGGTCTTCATGGCTGGTTGGCAGGGCTCAGATTCCCCAAGTATTGATAAGGCGGAAGTCCTAGTCTTCGCTGGGGACCACGGTGTAGCTAAAGCTGGAGTGAGTGCGTACCCGTCAGAAATAACTAAATCGATGTATTCGGCGTTCGAATCTGGTTCGTCGACGATTAATGCTCTGGCCCGGGTAGCGGGTGCTTCGGTAACCGCTGTTGATGTCGGTGTGGGACGGCCAACAGGTGACATCCGAACAGAACCGGCTATGTCCCCGAGCAGATTTGAGGAAGCCTTTCAGATAGGCCGCACGGCAGTACAAAACGCCGATTGCGATCTTCTGGCACTAGGCGAGATGGGGATAGGAAACACCACCTCATCTGCGGCCATTGCTGCTGCATTGTTTGGCGGCGATACAGGTGAATGGGTAGGTCGCGGCACAGGGGTAGATGACAAGGGCCTGGAACGTAAATCTGATGCCGTTCAAAGAGCCGTTTCGCGTGTTGGCGACGCGAGCCCCTATGAAATTCTGCGCCAACTTGGTGGAACCGAACTTGTTGCGCTTGCTGGAGCGATCGTGGAGGCCCGGAAGCATCGAATTCCGGTGGTTTTGGATGGTTTCGTCGTGGCCGCGGCGGCTGCCCCTCTGTATTCATATAACCCGAGAGCGCTCGATCATTGTGTTGTTGGGCATAGGTCGGCGGAAGCGGGGCATGAACGTCTCCTCAATAATCTAGATTTGCAGCCCATTCTTGAAATGGAGTTTCGGCTTGGTGAAGGGTCCGGAGCGGCTGCGGCTATACCTTTGATTTCTATGGCTTGTGCAGCGGCTGTAAGAGTCCCGACCTTTAGTGAATTCTTCGGAACTGATACATGACATCTTTGAGAGCGGCGATTGTTTTCTTAACCAGAATCCCAATCGGGGTTGGTCGAAATGGGCCACCTCAACTCTCCCGAACAGTCCCATGGTTTCCAGTAGTGGGAGCGTTTATTGGTGCGCTCATTGGGTTTGTCTACTTAGCGCTCTCTCAATTACTCCCAGCAACCGCCTCAGCTGCCGTAGCGGTCAGTTTTGGAGTAGCTATAACTGGGGCTTTTCACATAGGACGATTAGTCGATTGCGCAGACGCTTTCGCTGGAGCCTCTACTGTCGAGCGTCGTATAGAGATTTCGGAAGATTCGAAGCTAGGTACCTACGGAACTAGCGCACTTGCTTTAGCTGTCCTCATAGAGGTGGCCGCGTTGGCTGCGTTGGATCCAGTTGCTGGCCTTAAGTCCTTAGTGAGCGCGTATGCGATAGGGAGAAGCGCTTCAGTGTGTGTGATGGTTCTGAGTCGAAAACCTGTCGGAGAAGGATTAGGGGATTCCTACATAAGTGAAATCGGCATTCTTCGATGTGTCACTGCAATATTTACAGCCGTTGTCACCGCTGCCATGATGCATGGAACCCAAGGGCTGCTGTTTCCCGTTTTCGTGTTACCAGCCGCTGTTTTTATGTGGGTTTGGTCTCATCGTTCAATAGGAGGCGGTATTGGAAACGGCCTTGGGCTAATGACACAGTTGTCGCAAACCAGTGTCTTGGTCGGTGCTGTAACCCTTAATAGTGGGGTATGTGCCTGTTCGTGGTGACTGTTTGGAAGGTACCGTGAACTCTGTGTCCAATGAAGTCCAAGAATTACCAGCGGAGGGACGAGACCGTCTAGACGCGTTATTTAGATCAGACCCGTTAATGAGCGAGTTGGGCGCTGAGTTGCTGGCATGGTCTCCGGGCCTCGCTACTGTTCAGGCAATCGTTCAGGTGGCTCACACTAACTTCATCGGAGGTGGGCACGGCGGTATTGTTTTCAGTCTCGGCGACATCGCCATGTCTTTCGCCTCCAACGGGTATGGGCGTCAGGCCTTGGCAACCCAGATCGATATTTCCTATCACCGAGGGGTCCTCCCTGGTGACCTAGTTGTTGCAACGGCCAGCGAGATCAGCCGGACGAGACGATTTGCCCACCACAGGGTCGAGATGAAAGTTAACGAGCGCCTAGTTGCTAGCGCAACTGGAACTACATACAGAACCGACGAATGGCATTTCGGTGCAGAATTCTGGCCCGATGAATGGCGAGGAAAATATTGACTCGGTGTAAATGGAAACAATTTCCACTCTTGCTAGCCGCGTTAATCAGCTTCGGTTGCGGACCAGATGGACCTTCAGTAGTGCGCGAATCTGACCCGTCTCTTCTTGAGCCAGTTGCTACCTCTATAGGAACAAACGAATCTGCTGAATTGCCCCAAGATAAAGCAGACGTGATTTCCGAAAACGAATCTTCGAAAAGAGCTGCACCTACGGGTGGTTCAGCCACAGTTTTGTTAGGCGCAGACCCCACAGCAATTACTGGTTGGACTCCCTGGGACCATGTGTGTGCATGGTCCTGTCGAAACGTTCTCGACCAAGTTTTAGAGACCTTAACTGTGGTTCTTCCCGATGGCTCAACCGCTCCCTGGTTAGCTGAACAGGTTGAACCCAATCCAACGATGCTGAATTGGACCATTACTTTGCGTAAGGGTCTCAGATTCAGCGACGATCAACCCGTCACGGCTCAGGGAATCAAAGAGGGCTACGAAGAGTTCCTGAAGAAGGGTGAAGTGACTCGGGGGTTACTTCGCGATGCCCGAATCAACGCGGTCACGGTGATTGACGAACACCGTTTCATGATCGACTTAGCTGAACCGAATCCGTCTCTAGATGTGGTGTTAGCCGGACCTATTGGCAGAGTTTTCTCTGTTGAAGCTGCGATGGCTGACCCCTCTGGATTCTTGAGGAGCCCTGTAGGTACTGGGCCCTTCACGATGGAGCCGTGGGAACTTGGTCAGTCGATCAGGTTGTTGGCTAATGATGGATATTGGAGAACCGGTCCTGACGACAAGCCGTTGCCTTATCTAGATGAACTGGTCTTTCGCGAAATAAGAGATGAAAAAGAACGAATCGAGCTGGTTCAGAGTCAGGATGCGGACTTTGCGCAGTCCCGCTCTACCTTGGCGATCTCCCGTGCTCGAGACCTTGAGCTAACGGTTGTCTCCCGCAATGAAGACAATGTCGGGGTGGTGTTGTTTAACACGGTTCAATCACCGGTCGACGATGTTCGAGTAAGAACCGCCCTCCAATTGTCGACAAACCAAGAGACATTGATTAAGGCTTCACTAGGAGCTGGTGCTGGTGAACCAGCTACGCAGTGGTTTGCTCCAGAGAGTCGCTGGTGGTCTGGATTAGCAGCAGAGGCATGGCCAGATTTGGATGAAGCTGCCGCAGAAGAGCTCCTCGTCGACTACATCAATGACAAAGATCGGTCCGATGGGCGACCTCCAGGTTCAAAAATCTCTATCGATCTTCAATGCACCGACGATATTCACCTTTCATCGATGATCCGAGAATTGTCGCGCCAGTGGGAAGCGACAGGATTCGTCGAAGTTGAAACCGAAACCGTTACCCGAAGCGGGTTAATACAGAGAGTATTGGGTTCGATAACGGATCGACCGGGCTTTAGCGGCGACTTCGTAGCCACATGTTGGCGGGTAGGTGGAGAATCTGATCCAGCGATGATGTTTGGACCGCTGTTCGGACCAATTCGGACTTCACCATTGAATGTCAGCAACCTTCATAATGAGTCGTTGACCGGCTTTGTAGACCTGCTGCATTCAAGTGCAAATGAGACTGTGCGCCAGACTGCGGTTGAACAGATCATGTTGACGTTGGCAGAACACATGCCCATGATTTATTTGTCTCACTCGCAATCGGCTGTTATCGGACATCCGAATACCGAAGGTTTGGGGTATTGGCAACTCCCCAATGGTGAAGATGTGTATGGCCAAGTTTCGGGGGTCGGTCGCTGGTCAGATGTTTGGATATCTGATGAGTAGCGAGAAAACTCCACTCGACTTCTTAGGTTGGGGTCGACAGGGTCGCGCATACCCCCCTCTAAAAGAAAACGAGGGCATTGGAAGGATCGTGGTTGAGCATCGAGGTGCTTATGAATTGATGGGCCCTTCAGGCTCGTATGAGGCTGTATTGGCGACCTCTTCCCGAGAGCAAGCCGACGATCCAACTGACTATCCGGCAGTCGGCGACTGGGTAGTCCATACGTTGAGCCCAATTGACAACCGGCGGCTCGGAATTCTCACAGTCCTGCCGAGACGTTCGCAGGTACTTAGACGAGCATCAGGTAGTGCTCCAGTTCCCCAAGTAGTCGGAGCGAATATCGATGTTTTAGGGATAGTTCTATCCACTGACCAGGAAATCGACGAACATTTGATTGAGCGCTATTTGGTGACTGCTGAAGGAGGGGGTGTATCTCCGGCGATCATCATCAACAAGAGCGATTTAGGTGGCGGTGAAGAAATCCGAGAGTTACTCATACAACGAGGTGTTCAGTACCCCATCCTCTTGACTAACGCGCATAGGGGCGAGCAACTAGGAGAGGTAGTTAAGTTATTGGATGGCGGCGCTACTCTCGCCCTGACGGGAGCATCGGGTGTCGGAAAGTCAACGTTGGTCAACCAACTTGTAGGTGACTTGGTGCTAGCCACTGGGTCGGTTGATAGTGATGGATCTGGACGTCATACAACGGTTCGGCGAGAGCTACTCGTGGCTACCCCTGGCGTGGTGATTGATACGCCCGGTTTGCGGGAAGTTCAGATATGGGATGACGCTGGCCTGGATGCTGTTTTCAACGAAATTGCTGACGTCGCCATGAATTGTAAATTTACGGATTGCAGTCATAGAGACGAACCAGGGTGTGCGGTAACGGTCGCATGTGATGACAAGCGGATAAGTTCAGATCGTCTTGTTTCGTACCTAGCTTTATGCCATGAAGTGCATGAACTCAGCGATGAGATAGAGGATTACCAAAGAACTCAACGCCGTCGCCGAGATTCTCGTTCGAATTAGCGGCCCCTGAATTGAGGCTGGCGTTTTGCCATAAATGCTTCGACACCCTCTCGGTAATCGAAGCTGTCGAAGCAAGCATCTACTAACTGATTGATCTCACCAAAATTTCTATCTGACTCCGGCTTGGTCCACTCGTCTGTGGCGGCCTTTGCTGCTCGAATAGTTAATGGCGCATTGTTACAAATCATTTGCAGCCAATCGTTGGTCGCCGCTTCGAGTTCTAACTTTGGCACCACTCGATTCACTAATCCGATAGAGAGAGCCTCTTGGGAATCGAACCGATCGGCTAGAAACAATATTCTTTTCGTTGCCGAAGGCCCTATTAACTGGACTAGCCGTCCAAGGCCCGCTGAACGGTACCCAAGTCCTAGACGAGCAGCAGGGATGGTGAACTTGGCGTCATCGGAAACGATACGTAAATCGGCAGTAAGAGCTACAGCAAGTCCACCACCAATGCAGTAACCATGAATCATGGCGACTAGCGGCTTAGGCATGGTCGTTAAAGCCGTATACGCCTGATCTGACACATCGTCGTACTCTTGGTTAGCGGAGCTGTCGGTTCGCTTGTCAGAGAATTCACTGATGTCAGCGCCAGCGGCAAAAGCTCGCTCACCTTCACCACGTATAAGCACGACCCTAATTTCTTCGTCTTCGGCGAGATCATTCGCCGCTTCAAGCAGCCCTTGCCACATCTCGGTACTTATTGCGTTATGACGCTCAGGATGGTCGAGAACGATAGAGCCGATATGGCCTTCTCTTCGAATATGTACATCGCCGCTCACCGATAGAACGCTACACGGCATTCCGACCTGTCGATAGGTGGCTATTCTCGGCTCGATGTTTAGATACGGAAGACGATGCTCCGCCCCGCTGCTTGCAGCTGTGATCTTTGCCGGTTGCGCCGGCACTCCACCAAGTGCGCGGCTGTCGTCACCTTCAACGTTGCCTGTAGAAGTCGCTACTCCAGAACAATCCACTGAAGACACAAATAATGGTTCAGACGTAGACCCCGGCCGAGATACAGCTGTCACAACTGCAACTAAACCTCCAGAGCTCGATAGGTGGCCGCTGACTGGAGTTCGTGATGAAGGGGTTGGGGCGTGGCCGGCGCTTATGGTGAAAATTGATAACCATGATCGAGCGAGGCCTCAGGCCGGTATCAATTCTGCAGACGTAGTGTTCGAAGAAATTGTTGAAGGCGGTCTTACCCGTTTCGCTGCTCTTTATCACTCACAACAAACAGAGCTTGTAGGACCGATACGTTCAGTTAGAACGAGCGATTTTGATTTGTTGCGTAACTTAAATAGGCCGTTGTTTGCGAACTCAGGTGGGAACGAAGCTGTACTTCGTTTGCTGCAAGAGATCGAGTACGTAGACGTGAGTTCTAATGCCGCAGTAGGTGCTTATCAACGGATCCAGGAGAGACCTTCGCCCCATAACCTGTTTAGCGATACAGAGTCACTGCGCGCTGTTGGAGCTAGTCGCGGACAGGGAGGGTCTCCGCCGACGATGTTTGTTCGTCACGACGGCGACGATGCATTAACGGGCTCTTCGGATCCTGTTGTTGGACTGAATCTTGATTACGGATCTACCTTCGTGGAGTACAGGTGGGGTCAAGACAACAAGTGGGTTCGCAGTCAGAATGGAACACTTCATCTTGACAGCGAAGGTGTGGCTGTAGCTCCCGATGTAGTCATTGTCCAAGTGGTCTCGTATGGGCGCAGTAAGGCGGATGGCAGATCACCCGAGGCTGTGCTGCTAGGCGAAGGAGAAGCTCTAGTGTTCTTCAATGGGACCGTTACTGAAGGATTTTGGAAACGGACTGAAGCTGATGAAGTAACTCAATACTTTGATCGCGGCGGACAAACTATTGCTATCCCGCCTGGGCGCATTTGGATCGCCTTACCCCGAGTGGGCCAGGTTCAAATCGTTAAATGATTTATCGGGACCCACCGCTACTGGTTACTAGGTGGCACCCAATTAGCATCGCGCCGTTCCCTAAAAGCTCCGATTCCTTCTTCAGCTTCAGGACTCTGGAATAGCGACTGACTTAACTCAGCTGTCCATTCCCAAGCGTCCTCTCTTTTCATTTGAGGGACTTTAGAAATTAACTGTTTAGATGCGGCAAGAGCATTGGGCCCACCTCGTACAACTTTGCCGAGTGTTTCTGTGACTTCTTGGTCTAGTAAATCCCTCGAAACTGCGCGGTTGATAAGACCCACTTCAGCTGCATGAGCAGCCGGGATTCGTTCGCCGTTAAGGAAAAGTTCACTGGCGTCGGCCCGACGGAGCTTAGGAAGACACACCACCGATATAACTGCTGGAGCCACCCCGATTCGAACCTCGGTAAAGCCAACGATTATGTCGTCTGCAGCGATTGAGATGTCAAATGCGGCGGCTAAACCGACTCCGCCTCCTGTGCAGTGTCCAGCGATTCGGCCCAAAACTGGCTTTGGTGACTCAATGATGTCATCAAGAATCTGCACAAAGCTGTGGCGAGCAGTGGGTTGGGTTACCCCAGGTTGGTTGGCTTTGAGATCGGCCCCTGCGCAGAAGGTGTTGCCATTGTTGGTGAACAGGATGACCCGAACTTCTGGGTCGCCTTGAGCCGCTTCTAGGTGATCTCCGAGTGAGTTAACCATCTCAACGCTTAGAGCATTTTTGTTCTCTGGGCGGTTCAGGGTGATGGTTGCTACCCCTTGAACTACCTCGTAAAGAGAGGCTTCATCTGAATTGGTCACAACTTTGAGCCTAGTGAGTGCACAGGTGTTAGTTATAGGTGAACCTAAGCTGGTGTTCGTGATTAATACTTTTTCTTCGCTGGCCGCCACATTGAACGAAGCTTGTGGAGCAGACCCAGATTGGTTATGTCGGAAAGTTTTTGAATGGACCGACAATTCAGACCTGGCGGGTGTAGCGACATGGCTAGTAGACCGTCCGGTCAAAGTGATTGTTATTGCATTGCTTGCGTTGATTATTCGCCGAGTCGTGCATCGAGCGATTGACGGACTGATCGACCGCCTTATGTCTGAACGTTCCTCCGATGAACGCGACGCCGTAGAAGCAGCGGAGGCAGCAACAGGGACACTGCGCCGTGAATTGCTCACTGAGAAATTAGCTTCGTTACGTGAACGAACTGAGAGGGCTCGACAAAGAGCGAAGACTCTAGGCGTTTTGTTCAAGAGCATTGCTTCAGCGGTAATTGGTGTAGTGACCATCATGATGCTGCTCGGGGAATTTGATATCAATCTTGGCCCATTGATTGCAGGAGCTGGCATTGTCGGTGTCGCGATTGGATTCGGCTCCCAAGCATTAGTCGGGGACCTTTTAAGTGGCATTTTCATGCTTATCGAAGATCAATATGGGGTAGGTGATGTGATCGATGCTGGCGACGCAACTGGAACTGTGGAATCTGTTGGTCTGAGGACCACCCGGATTCGCGATGTGCGCGGAACTCTGTGGCATATACCGAACGGTGAGATTCGGCGAGTCGGAAACATGTCACAAGTTTGGGCTAGAGCGATCCTTGATATCGATGTTGCCTATGACACTGATCTTGACTTAGCGATGGAGACGATTAAGGCAGTAGCAGATGGGCTATGGGAGGAACAGCTTGAGGAAGCAACAATTGTTGAGGAGCCGGTAATTTCTGGAGTACAGAATTTTGGCGCAGATGCTGTCACCATCCGCTTATCGGTCAGGACTGAACCTGCTGAACAGTGGAGTACTGGGCGGGTTTTAAGAAAACGCATTAAGGAAGCTTTTGATGAAGCTGGCATCGAAATTCCATTCCCACAACGAACCGTGTGGCTAAGAAGTGAAGCTGATCAAAAAGACCCGGTCAAGAAGGCTGGCCCTGGATTTCAGACTGGTTCACGAGGTGGCGGAACTGATGACTCCGAGTAACCAGAAATTGTCTTAGTCGATGACTAGAACTTGAGTTCCTACCCCTGCCCAAGCGAACAATTTTGCTGCTTGATCATCTCGAAGCCGCACGCATCCTTCTGACCGGTAGGTGCCTAGCTGCGCTTCTGATTGCATAGCTTCCCCGAATCCATCAATAGGGATGTTGTGGAAGCCAATCGCTTGTTCCACTCCCCAAGTGAATCGGACCATATATTCCATTCGGATGTCATCGTGGCCGGCGATTGTGTGACGGGATTTTGAAAAAACTTGATAGCTACCAGGTACGGGTTTGTCTGCTCTACCGCTCACAAAGAAGTTTCCGCTGATAGATCCGTCACCCTCCACTAACCAAACTCGATGTCGCTGATTCGAGAAAATCACTCGCCGTCCTGACCCAGAGTCCTGAGGCACCCCAGGTGGCGTCGAAGTCATCATCCAATAGCCGTCATCACTTTCGTTGACTGCAAATGCTTCGATGGGAGCGAGTTCGTGAGCGACTATTTGTCCTAAGTGAGGCGCTGTCCCGAACGTGAACACCGTTCCCCTTTGGCTGACTAGCCAGTACCCCTTGCCATCGGCAGTTTGTTCCGCTGCAACTATCAAGCTGCTGGAAACTCCGTTGTTGGCTAAGGAGCCACGAAAACTTGCTGTCCCTTTGGTGTAGATACCACCATCAGCAGTAACTAAAAGATATCCAGTCCCGTCGGGAGTAGAAAGCAAATCAATAACTGGCCGATATAGCGAACGTTCGGCTAAGCCCCCTAAGAACTGGGCCTTACCAAAAGCGAAAACCCCGCCGTCAGCAGACGTCAGCCAGTAACCATCTCCAGATGAATGAGGTTCAAGATCAACGACTGGTCCTTGTAGGTCGAGGTGAGTGAGAGAGCCTCTCCATAATGCTGTCCCGAATGCGTACACAGTGCCGTTGGCGGTTACGAGCCAGTACCCGTTTCCATCAGGAGTGACAGATAAATCCACTATCGGGGTGTCTAGAGACATCGATCTCAAATCACCACGATGAATAGCATCGCCGAAGGCGTGAACTTCGCCAGCGGTGGTCGAGACCAAATAACCCGCACCCGTCTTAGAAGGCGCCACGGCAGCAAGGTCTAACAGTCCCTCTTGAGATAAATCGCCAAAGTTCTTTGCGTTGCCGAAAGCATGGATTTCTCCGCTTTCTTGGGAATCAGCGACTGGGTAAACACCGGGTTCGAGCCAATCAGCGGACCAAGCGCTGCTCGGTAAGCAGCAGAGGACAATGATTGAAAGAAGGGCGGAAAAAAAAGAGCGAGTCATTGATGGCGGGTTCTACAGATCATGTTTTATTGCGTTGACCCAGGTGGCCTAGTCCTCTTCAGCGAGAGTTACCTCAACGCTAGCTAGAACTTCCTCTTGTTCTACTAGCTCGAGAGACTCTATGTTGCCAGCCTCGATCAGGTCATTGCGGACTAACTCGATGTGTCTAATGCGTTCTGATGACGCGGAGACGACGACTTTGGCAGCCCGGACCTTAAGACTCTTTTTTGCCTCGGTTTTAGCTCTTCGGACCTCAGAGAGTGTTTCTGAAGCTGCATCCAAAATTGCGATGTCAACTCCTTCGACTAGCCCGTCGGTTAGGTCGTCTTGGGCAGGCCATGGCGCTGAATGAATTGAATCTTGGTTTGACCAGGACCAAACCTCCGCTGTAACGAACGGAAGAAATGGGGCGAAGAGGCGAAGTAGCGTTTCAAGGGTGATTTTTAGAGTGACGTGGGCTGACTCGGCTTCTTGAGGGCCTTGGCTACCGTAGGCACGAGCCTTAACCAGTTCAACGTAGTCGTCGGTGAAATCCCAAAAGAACTGTTCGGTTCTCTCAAGGGCCCGGGCGTAATCAAATTCTTCGAATGCAGCTGTCGTCGTCTCGATGAGATTGGAGAGTTTAATTAGGAGGGCTTGATCTAGCGGGTTAGAAACTAAATTTGGATCTACATCAGACTCGCTGGCGAGTGACAAAGAGAACTTAGAAGCATTCAAAATTTTAATAGCTAAACGACGACCGATCTTCATTTGGCCCTCATCGAAAGCCGTGTCGGTACCTGGCCGACCATTGGCAGCCCAATATCTGACTGCATCGGAGCCGTACTGATCTAAAAGCCCTTTGGGCGTGACGACGTTTCCTTTTGACTTAGACATTTTTTTCCGGTCCGGATCTAAAATCCAGCCAGAAAGAGCGCAGTTGCGCCAGGGTGCCGTGTCCTCTTCTAGGTGTGAACGAACTGCAGTTGAAAAAAGCCAAGTTCTAATAATGTCGTGACCTTGAGGTCGCATATCCATGGGGTAAGTGCGAGAGAATAGGTCTTCGTCTTCCTCCCAACCACAGGCGATTTGAGGAGTCAGCGAGGAAGTGGCCCATGTGTCCATGATGTCCACTTCACCTATGAAGCCTCCTGGTTCGTTTCTCTGAGCCTCATCGAAACCTGAAGGTACATGTGATGCCGGGTCGACTGGAAGTTCGGTTTCATCAGGGACTATGCGGTCTTCCCATAAGACTTCGCCTTGTGCGTCGATCCTGTACCAGAGGGGAATTGGAACTCCGAAGAATCGTTGACGGCTGATAAGCCAGTCGCCGTTTAGTCCTTCGATCCAATTGCTGTATCGACTCTGCATGTATGGCGGATGCCATCTCATTTCATTGCCACGGGCTATGAGAGCTTCGTTTAGATCGGCGTCTCTTCCTCCGTTTCTGATGTACCACTGTCGGCTCGTTACGATTTCTAGTGGCCGGTCACCTTTTTCGAAAAACTTTACGGGGTGATTGATAGGTCTTGGCTCGCCGACCATTTCCCCTGCTTCTTGCAGTAATTGCACTATTTCTTTTTTCGCAGAGAAGATAGTTTTTCCTGCCATCAGTTCGAATGCTTCCAAGCCTTTTTCTGAATTAATGGCTTCAGGCGGGTTAGCTGTAATGCGACCAGAGCGGTCGATAATTGCACGGACCGGAAGTTCCAGTTCTCTCCACCAGGTGACGTCGGTCGTGTCACCAAAAGTGCACACCATTGCTATCCCGGTTCCTTTTTCAGGGTCAGCTAGTTCATGACCAAGGATCGGTACTTCCACGTCGAAGATAGGAGTCGTTGCTGTTGTGCCGAGAAGACTTTGGTATCGCTCATCGTCGGGGTGGGTTACCAAAGCAACACAGGCAGGCAATAGTTCGGGTCTGGTGGTGTCAATAATGATTTCACCGTGGTCTGTTGAACTGTGAAACTTCAGCTGGTGGTAAGCGCTTGGTTGGTCACGATCTTCTAACTCAGCCTGTGCAACTGCGGTTCTGAACGTGACGTCCCACAGTGATGGAGCTTCTGTCTGGTAGGCCTCGCCTCGTTCAAGGTTTCTAAGGAATGCTTTCTGGGCGACGCGCTGGCAATGTTCGTCGATCGTGGCGTAGGTCATTGACCAATCGACGCTCAAACCGAGTTGTCGCCATAGGTCTTCAAATGCCTGTTCGTCGGCAACTGTCAGAATGTGGCATAGATCAACGAAGTTTCGTCGTGAGACATTGACGTCTCCTCGTTTCTTGATCGCTTTTTCGTCACCAGCATCTGTCGGCGGTTGAAAGTTAGGGTCGTATGGAAGAGTTGGGTCGCAACGGACCCCGAAGTAATTCTGGACTCTTCGTTCTGTGGGTAGGCCGTTGTCATCCCATCCCATTGGGTAGAACACTTCGGCACCGCTCATGCGTTGGTATCGAGCGATCGTGTCTGTGTGCGTGTAACTGAATACGTGACCGACGTGCAGCGATCCGCTCACCGTTGGCGGTGGCGTATCAATACTGAAAATTTCGTCCCGGTTTTTAGTTCTGTCGAACTGGTAGATGCCGTCCTGTTCCCATATTTCGTTCCACTTGGACTCAAGACCTTCGATAGTTGGTTTGTCGGGAACCCTCGTCATGACTTGAACGGTATCTCAAGAGCATCCTTGTCACTCAAGAGTTTCAGGCCATATCTGCCGAAATGATGAGATGAACGTTGGCGTGATTGACCGAAAAATGTGCTGGCAAATACCAC
>CAJWBN010000045.1 GCA_913020735.1 uncultured Acidimicrobiaceae bacterium | reverse complement strand
TTGAACCTCATCGCGTGCGGGTATGCATGTTGGGTGGATTTGGGTGTAGCAAGGGTTAGCGAAGAACGCTCCCTTGCGGTGAGCGCGCCAGGCTGCTGTGACGTTGCATGCCATGGCGTTTGTTGAAAGGTAGTAGACGTTTCCATAGCCGCCAGTTGCTAGGACGACGGCATGACCTGAGTGGCTTACTACTTCGCCGCTGATGAGGTCTCGGGTCACAATGCCGCAAGCCCGGCCATCTTTGAGGACTACATCAAGTAGTTCGGTTCTGGTGTGTAACTCCACACCTCCAGAAGCAACCTGTTTTGCTAGTGCCTGATAGGCACCCAACAAAAGTTGTTGTCCAGTTTGGCCTCGTGCATAGAAGGTTCTGCTGACCTGGGCTCCACCGAATGAGCGGTTATCTAAGAGACCACCGTATTCACGAGCGAAAGGGACACCTTGAGCGGCTGCTTGGTCGATGATATTGACAGAGACTTCAGCTAGCCGATGAACATTCGCTTCGCGACTGCGGTAATCGCCTCCCTTTACGGTGTCATAGAACAACCGGTGGACCGAATCACCATCGTTTGTGTAGTTCTTGGCACCGTTGATACCGCCTTGAGCTGCGATTGAGTGAGCGCGCCGCGGTGAATCATGAAAGGTGAAAGCCTTAACTTTGTAGCCGAGTTCGCTGAGGGACGCCGCGGCTGATGCACCGGCCAGCCCCGTACCAACGACGATTATTTCGAAACGGCGTTTGTTATTGGGATTTACCAGTTTCGATGAAAACTTGTGGTTCTCCCACTTATCTGCGACTGGACCCTCAGGGATCTTTGAATCGAGAACTGTCATTAGTGCTTTTCCGCCTCGTGCTCTAAACAGGCCACGTCACCGACCTCACATTTTCGATTGTCGTCGTCAATAAGTCCAGCCGTGACTAGGACTGGAAAACTAAGATTTCCGACCAGAATTATTCCAGCAACACCTTTCGCCAAGGTACGGCGAAGCTCGTTGTACTTCGGATTGTTGATACCCAAGCTTTGGAAAAGGCTCCATGTGCCATGAAATATGTGGATAGCGAGTGCCACGTTTGCAACGACATAAATGATCGCTACAGGCAAGCTTGAAAGACTGGCAACAACATTGTGGTACGGGTCGCCAAGGACATAATCATCCCCCAACCACCAACCCCAAGTCAGATCCGCAAGATGAAATAACAGATAGAGAAGAACGATCGGCCCTGTCCAGCGCATCGTTCTGCTTGCGTAGTTGGCAGCCACGTAGTCGCGTTTGCTGCCGTATTTCTTTTCGCCGCCCACAAAGTCGGCTTTGTCGCTTGCCTTTCGACTTCGTTCTTTCAACGAATAGGCGGAATGTATGTGCAACAAGAACATCCCGGCCAAACCAAATCGCAATAGCCAGAGAAGAAATGTTCGCGGGAATAAGCCTCCACCCAACCCGCGAAGGGTTTCCGCGTATTCATGCAACTGAACGGGACCTTCATAAATATGAAAGTTGCCGATCATGTGCACGACCACAAAGCCGAGCAATCCGATGCCAGTTAACGCCATCACCCATTTACGGCCGATGGACGATTGGTAGATGTTCAAAGGGAACGGCAACTGCCATTTCCGCCGAAAGATCGGAGTCGAACCTTGGGGGTTCGTAGTTGTGGCCGCCATGGCCAACCTCCTAAAGGACAAACGTGCTCCAGAAACCGTATCCGCAGACAAGCCTGAATGCAGAACTCGTTAGCAAACCTTTATTTGATAGTTGTTAATCGCGTGTACATCTGGACCCCGCAATTCGAGCGCTAGTGAGGCTATTCCGGGATTTTTTGTAACCAAAAAATTTTCTGAAATCTTTGTCACACTGTCTGGTTCAAATGCCCCGGTGAAGCTCCAACGCTGCGGATCCATGCCCGGAGAACGCCATTCCATGGACAGAGTCGCGCGGTCGATCCGAGTTCTGAGATCAGAAACAACATGTATTGCGCATTTGTTTGTACCGATGGGCATTTCATCTTTATGGAGATCAGCGACGACAATGACCGGCCGGTTAGCCGCGGTTAGCGCGTCCCAGGCTTTCTTTGGTTTGCGACGATGATCTAACACGGCACAGCTGACATACGGAAGAGCATCAGCGAAAAGAAACTGACAGAACCCCCCTGTCGGTTTGTATTTCAGCGTCCGCAGTATCTCAACGGTGTGTCGGATTAGTTCTGCTTGATGAGTTTGAGTGTTATCCACCCACTCCGCCCAAGTAGCCGAGCTAGTCATCGGCGTATGTTTGCTAATCAGTTCGATTTCGGCACCGAACTTTTCAGACAATGCATGAATGTTTACCCCTGGAAAGTCGTCGGCCTCGCACGCCGTTGCTAGATGATCGTCATGAGGAACAGACTGAGCTCCGAACTCAGAAACGAATCGGAAGAGTCTTGGCACCCTTGAAGCCAAGACTGCTAGATCTGAAATTTTTCCATGTCGCCATCCGAACCAAAGATGGGAGTCGGTTCCATCGAGTTGAGGCAAGTGCGGAGCTACGCCCGAATGAGCGATAGAAGGTCTGGTGGGGTCTGCTTTATCGAAAGAACGTTTTACTGAACGATCAAGGATTGATCGATTCCATGACGGGATTTGATGGGTTAGAGACGTCAGAGGCCCATAGGTGGGACTGTCTTGCAGGTTGTCTTGTTTCCTTGCGGAACGGTCATAGTGGTACGGCTCATTGTGACTGTTCCAAAGAACAATTGAAGGGTGATGTCCGTACTGGCGCACGAGTGCCGTAGCTTGCCTCGCCGCTTGGTTTTTTATACCTCGCGAGTAACCCCATTGAAGAGGAAAATCTTGGAACACAAGTAGCCCAAGCTTGTCGGCCTCTTCGTAAAAATGCGGATGAGCGACATGGCCATGAACCCTTATGAGGTCAAGACCGGCATTCTTTGCAAGGGTGAGATCGCGTCGGTAATCATCCTGAGAGACTGAAGATAAGTCGATGTTGCAGGGACCAAAATTAGTTCCCTTGAGAAAGATTTGTTCGCCGTTGACCGACGCAATCCAGTTTTTCAACTCGAAGCTTCGAAGCCCAGTGCGGCGACTTTTGGAGTCGCTGGTAACACCGTTGAGATTGACCGTTACCTTCAGCTCATAAAGCGGTTGAGCGCCCAAGGAAAAGGGCCACCACAAATCTGGGTTTTCTACTGCTATGTGCCACTCAATCTCATTACGTCCGCGGGCCAGCACCATTTCTTGGGTGTGTTCAATGGAATTCGTGTTGCTGACGTTTGTAAGAATTTCAACGTTGGCGGTAATGGAACTATCGAGTACCCCACCAACTCGAATGATTGCCCGGTCCTCATCTGCCTCTAGAACCAACACTCTTAGGTCATCGATTCTTATCGGGCCGGTCTCTTCGATCCTGATATCTCGCCATAAACCTCCCGGATTCAAATCGTGATCAAGGCTGTCCGAATGTTGTAAAGCGCCGGTGATGTTGCGCTTTTGGGTGCGATCAGGAGGTGTTTCACAATTGGCTTCTATTGCCAATAGGTGCCGGTTAGGAAGCGCAGTGGCTTGTGTGATCTCAAAATTGTGTTCGACGAAATATCCCTCGGTATCTCCGAGGTACGCGCCGTCGAACCACACGTCGCCCTGATAGCAAAGACCATCGATAATGAGCCAACGCCTGTCGCCTTCTGGGAGTCGATCGAGTTCAAGATGTCGTCGATACAAGACAGCTTCGGCGTCAGCTAGCTCGTCGCATGAACGCCATAGCCCTGGAACATTGACGTCGAGCCAGTCTGTGTCATCGAGTCCAATATCAGCTACGCGTCGCCGCGCATCTTCATCTGCCCTGAGCACTTTCCATGTGCCTGACAGAGATCTCTCTGTTCTCGCTTCTCGAAACTTACTCACGATCTTGCCGACCGTAGTGGCCTGAGCGACCTAAAGGGCGCGTCGGCGGTTAGGGTGCGGCCATGACTCAGCCAAGGAACCTCGGGGAACTGAAGAAGTCGGGATGGGTATCTCGACCAGTAAAAGAAGAAATGCGACAAAATGCTGTCGCTCTCATAGCTGCTGGCGACCCACTATTTGATGGCGTTGTGGGCTACGAGAACACGGTCCTTCCGCAGCTTGAGAACGCTGTTCTTGCTGGACACGACGTGATCTTTTTGGGAGAACGAGGTCAAGCTAAAACCCGGATGATTAGATCCTTGGTGAATTTGCTTGATGAATGGATGCCATACGTCGAAGGTTCAGAAATTTATGATGACCCGTATAACCCAGTCTCAAAACATGCCAAAGATTTGGTTAACAAGCGTGGGGACAAGACCCCGATTGCCTGGGCTCATCGAGATGTGCGATTCGGAGAGAAGCTAGCCACCCCCGACACTTCGATTGCTGACCTCATTGGTGAGGTTGACCCCATAAAGGTGGCGGAAGGTAGATATCTCTCAGATGAACTCACGCTCCACTACGGAATGGTGCCAAGAACAAATCGAGGGATTTTTGCGATAAATGAACTTCCCGATTTAGCCGAACGTATCCAGGTGGGTTTGCTAAATGTTCTTGAGGAGCGGGATGTCCAAATTCGCGGGTACAAGGTGCAGTTGCCACTTGACGTGTTACTCGTTGCTTCAGCTAACCCTGAGGATTACACCAACAGAGGCCGAATGATTACCCCGCTTAAGGATCGGTTCGGAGCGCAGATTCGCACCCACTATCCGTTGGAAATTGAAACTGAAATTGACATTGCCGAACAAGAAGCAGTCCCGCTTGATGCTCCCGGCCTTTCCATTGTTATCCCCGAATTTATGGCTGAAGTCATAGCCACCTTCAGTCATATCTGTCGATCGAGTCCGCAAGTTAACCAGCGTTCTGGGGTCTCGGTCAGAATGACCGTTACCAATTATGAAACTCTCGCCGCGAACGCTACCCGTCGTGCTTTGCAAGCCGGTGAGAACCGTGTCGTACCGAGAGTTAGTGACTTGGATGCATTAATGGCTTCGTCCAGCGGGAAAATTGAAATCGAATCCATCGAAGAAGGACGGGAAGGTCAAATCGTTAAACAAATGCTTGATGCAGCTGTGCTCGAGGTCTTCAAAGGAAGATTCTCACCCGAAGATCTTGTTGCGGTGGTCGAAAGCTTTGATGGTGGCACCGTCGTTCATACCGGCGACGACTTGGGAGCAGATGAATATGCGGACTTGCTAGCGGGTCACCCCGCCTTAGCGACCGCTGCTGCGGAGCTTACTGACTCATCCGAATCCGCTGAATTGGCTAGTGCCGTGGAACTTATCCTTGAGGGGCTGCATCTATCGAAACGCCTCAATAAGGAATCAATCGGCATGCGAGCGACTTATAGAGGTCGAGGCTGAATCTCAATCCGAAGCAGGGCGACGTTTCATGGTGATCCGGAAAAGAAACAAAAAGCGAGAAGGCTCACGCTTTCGTTATTCAGCATGGGACGGAACCCAAGTTGGTTTCGAGTACGACGCTCAAGACCTATTTAAAGAACTAACCGATGATTTGTTGTACCACGGCGATCTCAATGCTGCGATGCGACGTCTAATGCAACAAGGCTTCGAAGACCGAGATGGCAATCGCATGCAAGGTCTACGCGACATGCTGGACCAACTTCGGGAACGCCGAGAGGAGATGCTGGATCAATTCGACCTCGGCGGTATTTATGACGAAATCAACGAAACTTTGGACGATGTCGTATCAGAAGAACGCGACGCAATCGAAGATCATGTCGCTGACGCTGCAGATGCTGGTGATCAACGAGCCAGTGAAATAGCCGAAGCTTCTTCAGTTGATAAGAACCTCCAACTGGACATGCTCCCTCCTGATTTGTCGGGCAAAGTGCGAGGTTTACAAAACTACGAATTTGTTTCGTCTGAGGCACGCGAACAGTTCGAAGAACTTATTGAACGTCTGAAGAAAGAGATTGCTCAAAGCCAGTTTGACCAAATGGCTGGAGCAATGGGGGAGATGCAGCCAGAAGATCTTTCACCGATGAAAGACATGATGGCTGAACTCAATCAAATGATTGAGCAACGCAACAACGGGGAAGATCCAGATTTTGAAGGTTTCATGGATCGGCATGGAGATTTCTTTCCAGAAAAACCTGAGTCCTTAGATGAGCTTTTAGAAATCATGGCCGAACGTATGGCGGCAATGCAGGCGATGATGAATTCCATGACTCCTGAACAACGCCAACAGTTGCAGGAACTTTCCGCTGAGCTTATGGATGACATGGATTTGCAATGGCAGACCCAGCAACTAGCGCAGCACCTCCAAGAAGCATTCCCAGACATGAACTGGGAGCAGAGCTACGACTTTGGCGGTAACGAGCAACTGAACATGCCTGAGGCGACTGATTTGATGCAGCAACTTGGGGATCTTGATGCTTTGCAACAAATGCTGCAGAACGCATCGAATCCAAGTGCATTAGCGGAAGTAGATCCTCAAAGAGTCCAGGAGCTTTTGGGAAATGAGTCAGCCGAAGCGCTACAACGACTTAGCGAAATGGCTCGGATGCTGGAAGAAAATGGCCTCGCAGAAAATAAAGAAGGTCGGCTTGAGTTGACCCCTCGTGCTTTGCGAGCAATAGGTCAGAATGCTCTTGGCGATTTATTCGACAAGTTGATGGATGACAAAGTTGGTTCGCATCGGATCAATCGAATTGGGATCGGTCATGAGCGCGCGTACGACACGAAACCCTATGAGTTTGGTGACAACTTCAACCTCAATATCGAGCAGACTGTTCGCAACGCCATAACTAGAACTGGGCAAGGAACACCGGTTCGTTTAACCCCTGATGATTTCGAAATTGAGCGGACTGAGATGACTACTCGAGCATCGACTGTTCTTATGCTTGATTTATCGCTGTCGATGCCCATGCGAGATAACTTTCTTCCCGCGAAGAAAGTGACGATGGCTTTGCATTCGTTGATTAGTTCTCAATACCCCCGCGACTATTTAGGTCTGGTTGGATTTGCGGAATCAGCTTTTGAGTTCAAACCGCAACAACTGCCAGAAGTTTCTTGGGACTACGCCTACGGCACCAATATGCAACATGGCTTCATGATTGCCCGCCGACTTTTGGCCCGCCAAAGTGGCACGAAACAGATCATCATGATTACTGATGGGGAACCAACAGCACATATCGGACCGAACGGTCAACCGTATTTCAATTATCCGCCAGTGCCCGAAACCATCGAAGCCACTCTAAAAGAGGTCGCTCGAGCAACTAAAGAGGACGTACGAATCAACATCTTTATGTTGGATCCCAACAACTATCTTCGACAATTCGTGGAGAAGATGACACACATGAACGGTGGAAGAGCATTCTTTACAAGCCCTGACAATTTGGGTGATTACGTGCTCGTCGATTTCTTAGAACATCGGAGGCGACTGTCTTCCACTGGACGGTTCTAATGAAAGAAGTGATTTGTCAAAGAACCAGGTCTTCATGTCTTCGAGTGGGCTACTAGATTCTCGTCCATGAGTCCCACCGACCTTGCACCCGAACGAATACGCAAGGGTGAACGCACGCGGACCCGAATATTGGATGCAGCTGCCGACGTTCTTGCTCGTCGAGGGTACGCAGCGGCAACATTGACCGAGATCGCGTCCGTAGCGAAAATGCAGGCCGGCAGCCTCTACTACCACTTTGATTCTAAAGACGCGATTGTCGAAGAAGTTATGGCTGTTGGGCTTGATCACGCGCGTGAAGCGATACGAACAGCACTAAAAGCGGTAGGAGGAGACGCATCAGGTCATGACCGCCTCATGGCGGCTGTGGTTTCCTACATCACTGCGATAACTCTCGACTCGGACTTCACTAAGGCAAATATTCGCTGTTATGAAGAGTCACCAGAGACAACGAGAGAAAATCTTGCGGTACCGCTGCGCGAATTCGCCAATGGCTGGGTTCGGTTGATCGAGTCTGGTCAAGCTGATGGTTCGTTGCGCAGCGATGTGGAAGCGCGAGTAGTCGCACGCATGACCATTGCTGCGATGAACTCAGTAGTTGGCTGGTGGCGAGATGACGGCGAATTCCATATTGAGCAAGTTGCACATATGTTTGCAAGCACTGTGGTGGACGGACTTTCTACCGGCAGTTAAGACAAACTCATAGTTAGATAACCCCTTTGGAGGCTTAACGGTGAAATTCGATCTGTTCATGTACTGCACGATGGGTCGCCGCGAAGAACTTGAATCCGGATTAGCAGGGCTGAACAACGACTACTACCAACGGATGCTCGAGGAAATATCTGACATCGCTAAATACGCAGATCGCAACGGGTGGCATGGCATAGGTCATCCGGAACACCACCTACAAATCGAAGGATTTGAAGCCTCAAATGATCTTGGCTTAATGGCGTCTTGGATAGCGAACGCCACAGAGCAGCTAAGGGTTATATCTTGCGGCTTCGTCTCAACTACCCATAACCCATTGCGAGTCGCAGAACAGATTTCGACTCTTGACCACATGACCGGTGGCCGCCTCGGAGTGGGAATTGTTAGGGGTTACCAGCACCGATGGGTCGATCAGCTCAAAATTCGACCTGACTTGTCTGCCGTCGGCCACTGGAATAAAGACACAGATGTTGATGAATACAACAGACGATTCTTTGAAGAATTTGTTGAGGTAGTGCTGACCGCTTTACAAAACCAGACCTTCAGCTACCAAGGTGAATTCTGGAAATTTCCGAATGACAACCTGAACCCGCACCATCACAGTGTCTACTCCGACTACGGCGCTGGAATAGATCCCGACATGACCATCAATGAGATTGGGATTGCCCCCAGACCTCTACAAACACCGCACCCGCCTCTCTACGGTGGCTTCACCATGTCAATGAAGACAGCCCTGTTTTGGGCGAAATATGGGGGCACCCCGATTGTCTTAAGCGACAAACTGGATTTCTGCGAGGAGCTATGGAAAACCTACCGAGATGAGGCATCCCGGCACGGCATCGAAAAACCAAAGGGTCACGAAGCCGCATGGGGAGGTATCACGGTGTGTGCACCTACCGATCTTGAGGCACAACAGCAATTCGAAGACATGGAATGGTTTTGGGATAACTGGGCACGCCAATTCGGTCAGGGAATGCCCCTAAAACTGGTCGGTAGCCCCGACACCATAAGCAGACAAATCGAAGAGGCACAAAGTCGACTTGGCTTCGAAGAGATTTTCTTCTTAGTCCCACAGGGAATCCATTCCAGCGACCAGATCATCGAATCGATGGATCTTCTGACACACCAGGTGAAGCCGAGATTCAGCTGAAGCTTTTTCGGTCCCTAACAATATGAGTCACATCAAACGAGAACACTAGGCCTAGCCTTAATGGTTTATGGCTGGATCTGACTCACTCCTGAAAAGGCCGACTTTCGCAAGTAGCGATAACAGCTTGGCGAAGTTCGTAGCCCGCCCCGTTTTGCGTTTCATAGATCGCGAAGTTGCGGGAGGCATCTTGCTTTTGGTTGCAACAGCAGTTGCCCTGATATGGGTTAACTCCGGATGGGGTGACAGCTATCACGACTTTTGGCACTCTGAAATTGAGTTAGTGGTTGGGACATGGCACCTCCCACACATGAGTGTTGGCCACTTCGTTAATGACGGATTAATGGCCCTATTTTTCTTCGTCGTAGGCCTCGAAATAAAGAGGGAACTAGTTACAGGAGACCTGAGCTCGTTCCGAGCAGCGGCACTACCAGCGATTGGCGCGTTAGGTGGAATGGTAGTGCCGGCACTGTTCTACGTGATGCTCAACACCAGCGGAGAGGCGTCACGAGGATGGGGTATCCCCATGGCGACCGACATAGCTTTCGCGATCGGAATCGTTGCCTTGTTAGGCAGCCGAGTTTCACCGAAAATCAAGCTCTTCCTGCTCACACTGGCGATCGTCGACGATATTGGCGCGATAGCAGTCATCGCCATTTTCTACAGCAGCGGCCTGAGTGTCCCGTGGCTACTAACAGCGCTTGTGGGCCTGATAACGGTATGGATACTGCAGCGCGCACGCGTATGGGCGATACCTGTCTACGCGGTGCTTGGTCTTTTCATTTGGTATGCCACCTTGGAGTCGGGAGTTCACGCAACTATTGCCGGAGTGGCGCTGGGCTTGTTAACACCAGCTAGACCGCTTCTTGGGCAACGTGATGCTCAACAAATAGTTGATGCTTTGCCAAGCAACGCGAACGTTGCTGAAGTGAGGCACGCATCATTCTTGGCACAAGAATCAGTCCCTCTAACCGAGCGACTAGAAAATATGCTCCACCCGTTCACAGCGTTCATGATCATTCCGATTTTTGCGTTAGCTAATGCGGGAATCAAACTCAGTGGAGACACCATTTCTGACGCTGCAGCGAGCAATGTCACCCTCGGAATTATCGCTGGCCTAGTAATCGGAAAACCCGTCGGAATTACGTTCTTTACTTGGATAGCGACTCGCTTCGGCTTCGAGCTCCCAGAGGGAGTTAATTGGCCCCAATTCATCGGTATGGGATTAGCTGCCGGTATTGGATTTACAGTTTCGATCTTTGTAGCAGGGCTGGCCTTTGATGACCCGGGCATAACTGATCTAGCCAAAATAGGAATCCTCGTGGCTTCTCTGATAGCAGCGGTAGGTGCGTTGCTCCTGCTTCATTACGGAAAGCAGCCGGATACCAACGAATGATAGAAGCGATTTTGTTCGACTTTGATGGTGTCATCCGTCAATGGGACGAATCTGACCTCTGGACCTTCGAAGCTGAAGCAAATATCGAAAGAGGCACGATCTTTGCCGTCGCCTTCTCGAAAGAACTTCACGAACCACTGACGCGCGGTGAAATCACATGGGTCGACTGGAAAGACAAAACTGAACACATATTGGTGGAAAGCCACGGTGCCTTTATCCGGCCGCTGGTGAACAGATTCTTCGCGTTCGAAGGGCGAATTGATCAAGAGATGGTCAATCTCATTAAACAACTGCCGAAGCAATTTCGCCTAGGGATTTTGACCAACAACCATGATCGATTCGAGGACTACCTCCAGAGAGTCGGCCTCACAGATCTATTTGATGAGGTAGTTAACACGCACCGAATTGGGGTCGCCAAACCCGACAAACCCGCATACCTCAGGGCTGTTTCGCGTTTATCTGTAGAGCCCCAAAACTGTCTTTTCATTGACGACGTCGAGGCAAACGTTGAGGGAGGCCAGGCTGCCGGACTCAAGTGTCATCACTTCCGGACCCAAACAGGTCTTGTTGAATGGCTAAAAGAATTCGACATTCAACTAATCAGTGACAAGAAGTAGTTGCCCCTTAGGCAAGGGTTTCGTAGGATTTTCCTCTGGTGCCGAAACGCACCTCGCCGTCTCGGACTCTCTCGGCCCGGACCGAACCGGCACCTTCTACCAACTGGGCTGAACTGAGAGGACATCGTGACAGCGGTTCCGTATTTCGCGCTAGTTGCATCAGCACTAGCGTTGTTACTTGCTTACTACTTCGCAAAGACAGTCATGAAGGCGGATGAGGGCACTGATCTTATGAAAGAGATCGGCCAAGCCATCCGAGAAGGGGCGATGGCATTCCTTCGCCGGGAATACCAATGGGTCTCAGCTTTCGTGGCCGCAATGTTTGTGCTTCTTCTAATCGTGCCAATCGAAGGAAGACCATCAGCTTCATTCGCATATTTGATGGGAGCAGTTCTTTCCTCCATCGCAGGCTTCGTCGGCATGCGGATTGCGACTGCAGCCAACACCAGAACGGCTAACGCCGCGCGTGAAGGTGCAGCCAAAGCTTTACCGCTCGCCTTCAAAGGCGGGGCGGTTATGGGCTTCACCGTGGCGGGTCTGGCCCTATTGGGTATTTCCTTCAACTATTTGCTCTGGGTGACATGGCTTGGCGTTGATAGTGCATTCCAGGTCGTAGCGGCATTCGGTCTCGGAGCAAGCTCCATCGCTCTATTCGCTCGTATCGGCGGCGGTATCTACACCAAGGCAGCCGATGTTGGAGGTGACCTTGTCGGAAAAGTAGAGGCAGGAATCCCAGAGGATGACCCACGCAACCCAGCAACGATCGCTGACGCTGTGGGAGACAATGTTGGCGACGTAGCAGGAATGGGCGCAGACCTATTCGAGTCCTATGCAGGTTCGGTCGTTGCCCCAATTGTTCTGGTATCGCTCCTACTTTCGGGTGTCTTCATTGAAGGAGACAAGCTGCAAGTATTCGGAGACTACGAATCTTTGCTCATGTACCCGATCCTTATTGGTGCGTTGGGCATGATTGCTTCGATTGTTGGTGCGCTCCTCACCAGAGGGAAAGAAGGCCAAAGTCTTTCGACGCAATTGCACACCGGTCAATACATAGCTATGGGTCTCACAGTGATCTTTACAATCGTTGGAACCCAATGGTTGTTCGGCGGAGCTTCCGCAGCAGATGGATCGGACATAGTCCAAACACCAATCTTCTTGTCGCTCACAATTATCGTCGGTCTTCTCGGCGGCTGGGCCATCGGGTTCGTATCGGAATATTTCACCTCAGAGCACTACAAACCAGTCAAAGGCATCGCTTCACAATCAGAAACTGGTGCCGCAACAGTCACTATCGAAGGAATCGCCCAAGGCAAGCTCTCAACGCTTCCTTCAGTGGTCTTGGTAGTCACCATGATTGGCTTGTCATACTGGTTGGGCGGCGCGGCGTTTGGTAACGCTGGTGACGTCATCGGACTGTACGGGGTGTCATTAGCAGCTATTGGCATGTTGGCCGTCACAGGAGTCATTGTTGCCGTTGACGCTTACGGCCCTATCGCCGATAACGCCGGCGGCATCGCCGAAATGGCAGAACTTCCTTCAGAAGTTCGAGATGTAACCGACAGCCTTGACGCCTTAGGGAATACGACCGCTGCAGTTGCAAAAGGCTTTGCCGTCGGCTCAGCCGCGGTGACTGCGCTTGCGCTCTTTAAGTCCTTCAGCCTTACTGCCGGATCGCAAGTCAACCTTGATATCAACGACACGGCAGTAACCATCGGATTGTTCCTTGGCGCAATGACGCCGTTCATCTTCGCTGCAATGACCATGTCATCTGTAGGTAGAGCAGCTCAAGCGATGATCGTGGAAGTCAGACGACAGTTCGCTGAAATCCCTGGTCTACGTGAAGGTCAACCGGGAGTTAAGCCTGATAGCCGTCGCTGTGTCGACATATCTACGCAAGCAGCTTTGCGTGAAATGTTGCTCCCAGGCGGTCTTGCGATCGTTCTTCCACTCGCTATCGGCTTTGTTGATGTCAACGCATTAGGTGGCTTCCTAGCTGGCGCAGTGGTCACCGGGTTCCTGCTTGCTATCTATATGGCGAACTCTGGTGGTGCTTGGGATAACGCGAAGAAGTACATCGAGGCCGGAGCCCACGGCGGAAAAGGTACCGACGCACATTCGGCTGCAGTGGTTGGAGACACCATTGGCGACCCATTTAAAGACACCTCGGGACCTGCGATGAACATCCTCATCAAAGTGATGACGATTGTTTCGCTTGTTTTTGTTCCAGCTTTTATCTAAATAATTACCGATAAAGCCTCGGGGGCTTTGAGATACAAAGCTCCCGAGGCTTCTTCGCGCCCCGCAACAGTAGGTTGGGATCTAGCCTGATTGAATGGATCTCAACGACGCTTGTGTACTCATCACGGGAGCTAGTAGAGGGATCGGTGCTTCGATAGCTCGAGCTTTCGCAGGGCAAGGAGCACACGTAGTGCTCGCAGCTAGGTCCGTAGCCGAAATCGACTTAATAGCGAGTGAGCTCAATGGCTCCTCAATGCCTCTAGATGTAGCGAACCCTGAAGAACTCTCGGACTTCATAGGTCGAGTTGAAAGCCAAATCGCGCCAGTGGACATTTTGGTAAATAACGCCGGGATCGAAACTCAAGAGTTCATAGAAGACATAGAAGAAGACCGGATTGGAGAGGTCCTTGCGACCAATCTCTTGGCACCGATGCGTCTTACCCGTCAGGTTCTGCCGGGTATGGTCAAGCGCGGCAGAGGACATCTTCTTTATACGTCTTCGATGGCAGCCATTACCCCTGCCCCTGGACTTGCTGCCTACTGTGCGTCCAAGGCAGGGCTGACACGTTTTGCAGAATCGGTTCGTATGGAAACCAATGGGACTGGCGTTCACGTCACAACAATGCACCTGGGGCCTGTAGACACCGAAATGTGGACCCGAGTTACAAACAACCCCGCCTTCGACCAAGCACAGCGGAGACTGCGCCGTCTGCGAATGCTGGTTGACGTAAGCCCCGACAAAGTAGCCGCAGACGCAGTTCAGGCAGTCCTCAAACAGAAAAGAGAAGTGCGCCACCCGAAACGGTTATGGCCCACTATGGCGTTAGCCGCCGCTCCTGGCCGAATCACTGAGTTTTTAGTGAACGGCGTTGATCACCGAATCCACAAACCCTGAATTTCTCGCGGCGCCTAAACCGTCGAACTCCCGAAGAAAGCACGTTAGTGAAGGGTGTAGCGCGACTAAGCCGCGGTACGGTCCCATATGTGAGACGCCGTGTCCCCATCCATATTCTGCATGGATTTTGTATGGGCGTCGCAGACATCATTCCGGGTGTCTCCGGCGGAACTGTTGCCCTCCTACTAGGAATATATGACCGGCTCATCGAACAAATCAGTACTGCCTCGAGCGGAATTAGTTGTTTAGCGCGCGGCGATGTATCTGGTTGCAAGGAACGATTCCGAGCAGTTCAGTGGACATTTCTAGCGAGTCTCTTAATGGGTATAGCTGTTGCCCTGCTGCTTTTAGCTTCGTGGCTCCGAACGCAGATTCACGAAAGACCAGTGATCGTGTCGTCAGCATTTTTTGGGGTCATCACAGCTTCCGCGTTTGCCACACGACGCGAAGTAAGAAAGTGGTCACCATCGCGCTACTTGATATTCGGGATCTTCGCCGCCACCACCTTCACGCTGCTGGGAATTCGTTCGGGTTCGCTTGAAAATCCAGGGCCTCTTGTCGCCATATGCGCTGGCGCTATCGCGATATGCGCAATGATTTTGCCGGGAATCAGTGGCTCATTCATACTTTTGATGCTGGGCTTGTATGACCATCTCATTGCCGCATTAGAACAACGAGATGTCTCGGTGCTGGGGATGTACGCAATCGGGGCTCTCCTAGGCCTCATCCTTTTCAGTCGAGTTCTTAACAGGCTGTTGAATCGATATCGCGATCTGGTTGTTTCAATGCTTCTGGGTCTAATGGTGGGCTCGCTCAGAGTTCTGTGGCCATGGCCTTCAGACCAAGGAGGTCTGGAAAATACCGGGCTCGGAACCCCACAAACTGACGAGCTTGTCGGAGCCTTAATTGCTGCTTCAGTAGGGGTTGCCGCAGTAGTTACGATCGTTGCCATGGTGGCTCACCGAGAAAATTTTGATAGTGATGATGCGTTGGAAATGCCGTAATGCCCGGTACCTTCCGCGGATGAGGTTGCTTTATTTAAGCAATCGAAGAATTTGACAGAGCCACATGAATTAGGGAATTAATTGCCGTCGTGCCGAAATCGCTAGTAATCGTTGAATCACCTGCCAAGGCCAAAACCATAGAGCGGTACCTCGGGTCCGACTATGTGGTGGAGGCCTCCGTGGGGCACATACGTGACCTTCCGGCTAAGGCAACTGAAGTGCCTGCTGTCTACAAAGGCGAGCCATGGGCAAATCTAGGTATAGACGTTGACAATGACTTCAAAGCGCTTTACGTGGTTACGGAGAGGGCGAAGAAGCAAGTAACGAAACTTAAAAAGTTACTGAAGAACTCTGATGCGCTCTACTTGGCGACAGATGAAGACCGCGAGGGCGAAGCTATTGCCTGGCACCTCCTCGAGGTACTCAACCCCCAAGTGCCCGTTCACCGAATGGTGTTCCACGAAATCACTGAAAAAGCTATTCGTGATGCGGTCGCTTCCCCCCGAGAGCTAGATCATCGCCTTGTTGATGCGCAAGAAGCTCGACGAAAGTTTGATCGACTTTACGGATACAAAGTATCTCCTGTTATGTGGCAAAAAGTTAAGCCTGGTCTGTCTGCCGGCAGAGTTCAGAGTGTCGCTAACCGTTTGGTTGTCGAACGAGAACGTGAACGCATCGCGTTCCAATCAGCTGCGTATTC
>CAJWBN010000044.1 GCA_913020735.1 uncultured Acidimicrobiaceae bacterium | reverse complement strand
GAGCCACAACAATACGCCGACTGTGAACGAACGATTGAACGCTAAAAGACTTAGGAGTTGGGGACTCCAGTTGACTAAAGGGTCACGAAGATCAAAATTCCGAATCAGAACCATCAAGAGTGCTAGACCGCAAGCACTGCCCAAACCGACAAGCCCTCCTGCCAGCAAATCCTTTATCCCTCTTTTTCTTGCGGTCATGCCTTCGAGCAGAGTTTCATTCCCAGCAAGGCTCGCCAATACAAAGGGGACCCATAGCAAAGAGAGGTAACCCATGCTCAACACCGGGTAGACAATGCTTCTCCTATCAAGGCCTACGGGCATTCCCGCGAGCGCGATAAACGCGGAAGACACAGCTCCGATAATTGCGAATCGAATTTGTTTGCGCCAAGCAATACCAGACGTTTCAAACATAGAAAGACTCTCTGAGGTAGCAGTCATGCTCGGTCTTCTTCAGATAGTCGTTCACCAAAGAGTCCGCTAGGACGAACAAGAAGCACGAAGATTAGAACCGCGAATGCAACAGCGTCACGCAATTGAGAAACACCGTCAACCCCCAAGGGTTCAAGCAACACTAACGGTGCGGTAGCTTCGGCAGCTCCGAGTGAAAGCCCTCCTGCCATCGCTCCCCCTAGGTTGCCTATACCACCGACGACGGCGGCGCTAAAGGCTTTAATACCAGGGAGGAATCCTGTCGTGTGAATGACACTTCGGAATAGGATTCCCCAGAGTATTCCGGCGACTCCTGCCATTGCCCCACCAACAGCAAAGGTGGTGACAATAGTTCGATTCACATTGATTCCCATAAGAGCAGCAATTTCTTTATCTTCCGCCACTGCTCTCATCGCCTTGCCAGTTTTCGTGCGCTCCACTAAGAACCAAAGCCCTGCCATGGAGATTGCTGCGGTTAATAGGACCGCTAGTTTCGTTCCTTCTATTTCAAACCCGATTAAAGAGCGTTTTTGCGACAGCCAAGTTGGTAATGACGGGTAGGACTTCGCGCCGGGTCCCAAAAGAACGACAGATACATTCTGGAGGAAGAATGAAACACCAATAGAGGTAATGAGAGGAATAAGTCTGGGCGCTCCTCTCAGCGGTCGATAAGCAATCCGTTCCATGATGACGGCAACAGCCGTCGATATGAGGATCGAAGTAACAACGACAAACATCAAAGAGGGGATGAACGCGTCCTCCCACAGCCCTGCGTCAGCAAGTTTGTTCGATGTGATCATGCCCGACATAGCACCGATCATGAAGACTTCACCATGAGCAAAGTTGATGAAGCCAAGGACACCGTAAACCATCGAATATCCAAGAGCGATCAGACCGTACATCGCTCCTTGCGCCAGCCCGGTCACCAACAAGCCCTTAAATTGTGCTGCTGTTAAGCCTGTAGCGTCAGGATTAATCCAGCGTGCAAACGGATTCTGTGGGTCAATCTGTTGAGCGATGAACGCTAGCAACCCGACCGAAATCAATACGACGAAGGTGATTCGGATAAGCGTGAGAAAACGGTCAACCCACAGCACTCGAGAGGTTGGTTTCACATCATGCGTAATGGCCACGTCTATCCCAGAAATCAAGGTAGTCGAGGCTCATCTCGCACCACCAAGGCTTATAACCAACATACGGCCCCGCCCCGGGATTTTCGCCGGTGCGGGGCCGATGTTGAATCTGAAGTAACTGAGGACCCTTAAGGTCCGTCAGTTATGCCCTTCAAGAGAGCGACTTCATCACGGAGCGAAAGAGAAGACTACGTTCTCGAGCGATCCAGCAAAATCGGCTGAACTGTTTTGCACAACAGTGATCCGCTGGGCTCCACAGTCTCCAAAGTCATCACATGACAACGTTCCAATAATGCCTTCGTATCCCGAAAGATTGTCAAGATATTCACGCACACCGGCTCGATCGATTTCGAGGTTGCCGTCGTGACTATGTGACGCAGCTTTGATGGCCTCCAACAAAATTGTGGCGGCATCGTAAGAGTGAGCCCAGAACGGAGCCTCTGGGGCATTTCCGTTATTTGACTCATAGTCAGCGAGGAATTTGTCAGCTGTAGCCCCAGTACTTTGGTTCGTGTTAGCGCCGTAGCGAAGGTCCGGACCTGATAAGTACATTCCATCTGCTTGTGGCAGTTCCATAAAGGTCTGCACCTGCAGGCCATCGGCACCGAGCAACACAATTCCTTCTAAGCCAGAAACTCCTGGTGCTTGATCAGCGACGAAGTCTCCTGCTGGTTGGAAGATGGGGAAGAAGAGAGCTCCAGGTGAGCCTGCAGCTACTTCGGTAAGTACCGGAACCATGTCGGTGTCTTCTTTGTTAACGCCCGTGAAGCCGGTCATAGTGCCACCAAGGTTCTCAAAAGCATCCGCGAATGCCTGAGCAAGTCCTTGGGTATAAGGATCTCCATCGTGAATCGCAGCTGCTTCGCTAATTCCAAGTTCTTCATAGACAAACTTGGCCATCGCTGCACCCTGGAAGAGGTCGTTGTGAGCGGTTCGGTAATAACCCGGGTGGTAGTTGTCACCTGCCGTGCCAGCAAGATCAGACGTCAGGGCTGGCGAAGTATTTGACGGGCTGATCATTACCATCCCGGCCTCGCTAATGAGCGGAGACGCTGCTGTCGCGGCACCGGAACAAGATGTACCGATTACACCAACAACATCTTCATCAGCGACAATAGTTTGAGCAGCTGCTTGGCCACCATCCGCTGAACAGAGGTCGTCTAGACCCGTGCCAATGGTCACGCTAAAGCCATGGATATCTCCAAAGTCGGCAATAGCTTGCTCCACTCCACGTTGGTTAGGAATACCGAGGAATGCGACATCTCCGGTGATTGCGTTCAGTGAACGAATCTGGATATCTTCTCCGGCTTCTACGGTAACGGTTCCTAGAGAACCATCGCCGAGACTGTCATGCTCGGCAGCGGATGAACTTCCACTTGATGATCCACTACTGGAATCATCATCGGATCCACCGCAAGCGGCAGCGACTAAAGCAAAGGCAAATAACACGCCCAGCAGTCGCATGAACTTGAACTTCATGAATTCACCCTCCCTGGGTGTAACAATTTGGCGTGCGAAGTTGGTCTGTCAGACAGGTTTTTTACCACGACGCCCTGAACGGTCCGAAGTCTATGCCCATACCAGACCTATAGCGACACACTCTCTGCTGGAACCTGCATCTCCAGTCCTCAGCCTGAGTACCCTTCGTCAAGAAAGCACTCTCACTCCAGCTTTAGAGCCTTCATAATGCTTATTCTCTCGGGACATGAAATAGACCAATGCCTGCCTATGTCGACGGCGATCAAAGGCATGAAACAAGCCTTTGCGGCTTCCAGCGCTGGGAATGTCGAAATTCCCAATAGAACCATCCTCTCATTAGGCAACGCGTCTGACTTGGCAATTTTCATGCCATCACACATCAAAGACTCATCGAGGGCCTCAATAAAATCGTTAACATTTCTGCCTGAGAACGAAGTTAAAGGTCTACCTATAATCCAAGCGGTAGTGCTCATCTTCGATTCATTGAACGGTTCTCCCCTAGCACTACTCGAAGGCTCTCGATTAACAGCTATCCGGACCGCCGCAGGCGGCGGTGCTTCGGTTGACTTGCTGGCCAGAAAAGACAGCGAGTCCTTAGCGATGCTTGGTAGCGGCCAACAAGCAAAGGCCGGTATCGAAGCTGCTTGCGCCGTCCGCGATATCAAGCTGGTTCGGCTTTACAGCCCTACTCCTGGTAATGCCGAGAACCTCGCAGAGGAATTATCCGAAAACAATTGGTGTCCCGAAATTCGTGTTGTAGCTGATCCCGATAAGGCGGTCAGCGAGGCCGACATTATCTGGACAGCAACTACTTCACCGATTCCTACTTTTTCCGCAGCTTCCGTTGCCCTTGGAACCCACATAGTGGGTATCGGGTCTTTCCAACCCTCAATGATCGAGATTGACCCTTCTGTTCTCAGTGCAGCTTCTGTTTTCGTTGACCAGTTGGAAGCAACTTGGTTAGAAGCTGGCGAAATAATCGACGCGAGAGCTCGGGGACTCATTGACTCTAATGACGTTAAGGAGTTGGGTGAAATTGTTTTAGGTCTTCATCCGGGTCGAATGAACAACGAGGAAATCACTGTGTTCAAGTCGGTTGGTATAGCCGCTCAAGATGCGATCGCATCTTCGATCGCCTTAGATACAGCAACCACTAATGGCCTCGGCACGACAGTGCAGCTCTAACCATGAGTTCTTCGCGCCCGGCGCCCGAATTCTTATTTGTTGTTGGGGGTATTTCTCAATACCTAGGTGCCGCTACTGCAATTGGCCTTTTTGACGAAATTGCTCCAGGAGGCGTCGCCTTTCTTCGGGTTTTCGGGGCTGCTTTGCTACTCATCAGTTTTCGCCGTTCATGGCGACGATCTTGGAGCAGGCAGAATTTACTTTGGGCGGGAGCGTTCGGAACCTCTTTAGCGCTAATGAACTTATTCATCTATCTAGCTATGGACCGTCTCCCTCTTGGAAATGCCGTAGCAATTGAGTTCTTGGGACCAATCGCTGTTGCGGCTATCGGCACCAAATCAATCCGATCAGCAGGCGCCCTTGTTCTTGCTGCATCCGGAGTCTTGATCTTGGCAGGTGTTCAGGGTGACGGGACCTTATTAGGAGTTTTGTTTGCGCTAATGGCTGGTTCTATGTGGGCCGCCTACATCGTTCTAGGACATCGCGTCGCACAGGACGGTTTAGCTATCGACGGTCTAGGTGTCGGAATGTTTATTGGGGCACTTGTGATCAGTCCATCTGGCCTCGGGGAAATGAGTGTCGCTCTAACTGACCTTCGCATTCTCGGCTTAGCTTTAGTTACGGGGCTGCTGTCAAATGTCGTTCCTTACGTCATCGACCAGTTTGTGATGAAAGAAATCACCCGATCCAGATTTGCTTTCCTCCAAGCTCTGCTTCCAGTCACGGCGACCGTCGTTGGCTTTTTAAGTTTGGCTCAATCACCTAGCTGGGCTGAGTGTTTGGGTATTGGGTCCGTAATGTTGGCTATCGCCATCAGCGGTGGTGACCGTGAGTTTCGAAAGCAATCCAGGAAAGAAATGTAGATGACGGAACCTACTTATGAACCCATGGAACATGAGGAAAAGCTTGCTTGGATGCTCGAGAACCATGGGTGGGGTATTGAACCAGTAGGCCCATCAGATCAAGAAGGTCTGCGTGCTGCTTACTCTTACACTTTCGGCCTTGAATCGTTGGTCGGACACCCCGAACTAGTGATTTTTGGGCTTGCGCCAGTGGCAGCGCGCGGATTGCTGGACTTAATCGTCAACCATCTAAGACTCGGCGGGACTATTCCTACGGGGGAGGTCTTTACTGGACTTTTAGACAATGCCCAACAGAGCGTTCTCCTCGAAATAGATACCGTCCAATTCGCCAGTTACTTTCCAACATTGGATCTCATATATGGGGACCAGCCTTGGCGTATCTGCCAATTCGTATGGCCTGACCGCAATTCCGCATTTCCCTGGGATCAAGATTGGCCTGAGAAACTTAGATACGCGCAGCCAATTATCGGTACTTGGTAGTCGCCAAAGCTCACGCACGACCAACATAGTGTGTCTTGGTATTTCAGAATATTGGGTTTAGCCACGTATTCGAAGCAAAGATTCCCAGTAATAGGCCCGAAAATCCGACCACTGCGATAGTTATCCGCGTCCGCCAGATGTCCCTTCGACGCTGATCCCCCGCTGCCAAACCGCAGAGCACTCCACCCACCAAGCCACCTAAATGCCCACCAACTGAGATTCCTGGAATTACGAAGGAAAGAACCACATTAACTACTATCAAAGTCCCCAAACCCTCACTCCATGGGTCTCCACCGCTTCGTCGCTCCACCACAAACACAGAGGCCATAACCCCATACACCACACCTGATGCTCCTACTACCGCCGTATTGGGAGCCGATAACAACGCTCCTGCTGAACCCCAAACGAGGCTGGCGCCACAAAAGGCAGCAAACAACGGCGAAGCGATTTGACTTTCAAGTCTTCTGCCCAAAAGAAAGAACATGATCATGTTTAGAAGCAGATGACGAATATCCGCGTGGAGAAATGCCCCAGTTGCTAACCGCCACCACTCATCTAGCTCAGCTATTGGAAATCCATAGGTTGCCCACCGCACTAGAGAATTTTGTTGCAGCGATGCTCCGCCGATGCGAGTCATGTCGTGTGTGAATACGAAAACCATCGCGTTCACAATGACAAAAAGGGTCGTAATCGGTTTAGTCATAGCGTGACGAGGACCGCTGAACACACCTGCACCGTAGAGGTCAAATGGTCTTTGCCCACTAAGGTCGGGGCATGAAATTTGGAGTTATGTTTGCGAACACGGGTCCTTTCGTCGAACCAGAGGCTGCCGTTGAGCTCGCCCAAGCAGCTGAAGCAGCTGGTTGCGAATCGATTTGGACAGTAGAACACGTGGTAGTACCTGCAGGGTACGAATCCCAATATCCATACGCTAAGGATGGGAAAATGCCTGGCGGAAGCGAAGATTTTGATATTCCCGACCCTTTGATCTGGTTGGCTTATATAGCGGCCGCTACGGACAAGATCCGATTGGCCACCGGTGTCATGATCATGCCGCAACGAACCCCATTAGTGACCGCCAAAGCAGTGGCCACTTTGGATCGTTTATCTAAAGGTCGGATGATCCTCGGGGTCGGCTCCGGGTGGTTAGAGGAAGAATTTGACGCACTGGGTATTTCATTTGACGATCGAGGTGACCGCACAGACGAATACCTCGAAGTGATGAAACAAGCGTGGACGTCAGATACGGCAAGTTATAAAGGAAAATTCATCAGCTTCGACAACGTTTACAGTCGACCTCAACCAGTCGAACGGCACGTTCCGATCATTGTGGGCGGCCACAGCAAACGGGCTGCTCGTCGTGCCGGAGAACTCGGTGACGGATTTTTCCCTGGCCGTGGTCACCCAGAGGAACTAGCGGCGCTGTTTGATCACGCTCGACATTGTGCTGAAGATTCGGGTCGTGACCCGGACTCGCTGGAATTCACAGCGGGTGGCCCTACCACCCCCGATTATGTCGAACAGTTGGCCAACATCGGGGTAACTCGAATGATCGTGCCTCCTATGGCTCCCTCACAGTTCAACAAGTTCGGTGAGGAAGTTATCTCACAATTTTCTGATGCTTGAGGTAGCCAATGTCTGATTCGATGCTTCAACGGCTCTTAAGTTGGATAGACGCTGCCCCATCGCCTTATCATGCGGCTAACAACGCTGCTAATGACCTGGTCGATTCAGGCTTTGACCGGTCTAATCCCGATGACGCATGGAGCGATAGTGACCGCATGGTGGTCAGTTGGGGTGGCGCTGTCATAGCGGCCGCGTTCAGTACCAAAATTGATCCAGATCAGCTCCGGTTCCGTTTGGTCGGCGCTCACACTGACAGCCCTAATCTGCGTATCAAACCAAATCCTGATCTCAGCCATGCCGGATATCAACAACTGGGAGTAGAGGTATACGGGGGCGTACTTCTCAATTCTTGGCTTGACCGTGACTTAGGTATTTCTGGTCGGGTGGTAGTAGGTGATAGCACCGCCTATGAGACACATTTAGTTCAAGTCGACAAACCATTGCTCCGCGTAGCGCAGTTAGCGATTCATTTGGATCGAGACGTTAACGAAGGTCTGAAGTTGGACCGTCAATCTCATATTGTTCCGATTTGGGGACTCGGCGACGCCGAGAAAGGTGCATTCCGATCTTTTCTCGCAGCTGAGGTTGGAGTCGATGACTTCGACATTCTGTCTTGGGACATAATGTGTCACGACCTGACCCCGTCCTCGCCTTTGGGACGTAACGAAGAATTTTATGCTGCGCCTCGAATAGACAATCTTGCATCATGTCATGCAGCGTTGGAAGCGTTGAGGGAAACTGAGGCTGTTGCAAACAACACCATTTCTGCCGTGGTGCTATTCGATCATGAGGAAATAGGCAGCGAGTCATCGACTGGTGCCAGAGGCCCAATGCTTTCGCATGCTTTAGAGCGGCTGGCGGCGACTAGAGGAGTCTCTCGAGAACAGTTTCTCCGGGCATTATCCAGATCATCTTGCATTTCTGCTGATGGAGCTCACGCTGTTCATCCGAATTACGTCGATCGTCACGAGCCTGAACACCAAGTTGCTTTGAACGGTGGTCCGGTTATCAAACTCAATGCCAACGTTCGGTACGCGACTGATGCTGAGAGCAGTGCTTTATTTCAATCAGCTTGTCGTTCAGCGGGGGTGCCGTTTCAGCAATACGCGCATCGGTCCAACTTATTGTGTGGGAGCACGATAGGTCCCATTACCGCAGCCCAGCTGGGAATGTCGGTTGTTGATGTTGGGAGTCCTCAACTCTCAATGCACTCAGCGCGCGAGATGGCTGGTGCCTCTGACCCTGCGTATCTCACGGCTTCGCTTAAAGCGTTTTTAGGCGATACTTAATTCCCGTAATCGCAATTAATGACCATCACCCGTGGTGAAGCTGCTCAAAGAGATGACTACTGTCGTTGAAGCGGCGAATAATCCAGTCACCTTCAGTCCAGATGATCTGACTAATTGAACAGTTATCAGCCCCTCCAAATGCAAATGCTTTCGACTGCGCAATTTGGGCTAGAACTGATCCAATAACACCTCCGTGAACGCCGCACAGAATCAGTTCTCCAGGGTGGCGCTGGACTATTCGGTTCAGGGCATTCATGCATCTACTGCCAAATTCGTCATTAGTTTCGGCGCCGGGGATGACGTCCCATCGTTGCTCTCGAAGCATTTGCTGGTAAATCGGGTGATTCTCAGCGGCCCTTTGCCGTAATAGCCCTCCTTCCCACTCTCCTAAACCAATCTCTCTGAGGTCTCTCTCAATAACTACTTCAATTCCGAGTTGGGCGGACAAAGGGGCCAACGTCTGTTGGGTTCTCTGCATATTCGTCGCGTACAGCGCCGCTATGGGTTCTTGACGCAGTCGACTGGCTGAAGCTTGAGCCTGCTCAGCGCCTACTGCTGATAATGGCGGATCACCTTGTCCATCAACTAGGGGAAACGGTTCTCCTGGCACAAAGGGCTGCGATGCTCCGTGTCGTAGAAGAATTACTTCAGTCGCGTCTGGGGTTCGCTGCCAACGTTGCTGAGCGAACTGTTGCGGGCCTTCGTCATCTGTTGTCACGGAGCAAACGTAGCAAGCTCGCACCGATTTTAGTTCGATGCGAGCTTGTTCCATAGATCGCAAGGTGGACCACACCATGGTTCAAGCTTGCAAAACTCTTCTGTACCAACGACTTGGAAAAGGCAACGTTGATGCTTTATGGCTCCATTATGTATGCGGCTTCTCCGTGATCACTGGCATCCAGTCCCGCCATTTCGGTGCTTTCGGTAACCCTTAGCCCGATTGTTCTATCCATAATCTTCGCGATTATGTATGTCATTACAAACGAGAAAGTTGTTACCGCAACTAGAGACAGAATCTGGTTCCAAAGAAGGACGCCTCCACCAAAGAACACGCCATCAATGAAATCACCGCCGGGCACCGCTGAGGAATCCGCCATAAAGCCAAGCAAGACCGAACCTAGGGCTCCACCGACAAAGTGAATGCCGACGACGTCGAGGCTGTCATCAAAGCCGAAGCGAAATTTAGCTTCGATAGCAAAGAAACAAATAACCCCGGCCAAGGCCCCAAACACAAACGAGTGCATTGATCCGACGAAACCGGCGGCTGGAGTTATCGCGACTAGCGCAGCGACTACACCTGACGCCATGCCGATGGTGCTGACCTTTCCTGTCTTCGCCATTTCGACGATCATCCACGCAACCATCCCTGCGGCACCTGCAATGAAAGTATTCACAAAGGCTTGGGCCGCGGCTCCGTTAGCCGCAAGTGCTGAACCGGCGTTGAATCCGAACCAACCAAACCAAAGAATCCCAGCTCCCAACATTACGAAAGGAATGTTGTGTGGAGCGGCGCGGTTTTGTGGCCAACCCGTTCGTTTACCTAAGACGATCACTAATGCCAGCGCCGCAGCACCAGCATTGACATGAATTGCTGTGCCCCCAGCAAAGTCATGAGCAGGCAGGTTGAAAATCCATCCGTCGGCACCGTATACCCAGTAAACAACGGGCGCGTATACAGCAAGTGACCAAATCGGTACAAAGATCATCCAGGCTGAAAACTTCATCCTGTCCGCCACAGCTCCAGAGATCAAAGCTGGGGTAATACATGCGAAAGTCATGAGAAACGCGAAAGTCGCTAATCCTTCGGCATCATGAATGCCCTTCATTCCCACAACACTCAGGTCTCCAAGCCAACTTCGGCCACTATCACCAGAAGCCAAACTAAATCCGACGAGCACCCACACAACGGGAACGATTCCTAGACACCACATGTTCATGTTCAACATGTTCAACGCGTTTTTTGCCCGAACCATTCCTCCGTAGAACAGCGCTAAACCCGGCACCATAAAAAGCACCAGAGCAGCAGAGGTCAGGACCCAGGCGATATTGCCTTCCATTCGATCTTCCTTTCGCGCGGAGGCGGCTCCGCTTCAAAAGAAGTTAGGAAGGGGAAGTCATCACACAGTTTCGTTTGTGTTAAGGCACGGTAAATTTTGTTTCGGGTTTCGGAACGTTAATTCGCGTGGTCTAAAGCCTGAACGAGATCTGCTACTAAGTCGTCAATTGATTCGATGCCCACCGAGATACGGACAAGGTCATCGGGAACTTCAAGCGCCGAACCTGCAACGGAAAGGTGAGTCATGACTCCTGGATGTTCGATGAGTGATTCCACCGCACCCAGGGACTCGGCCAGGGTAAATACTTCAGTTTTGGTGACGAGACGTTCAGCCGCTGCTTGGCCTCCTGCCAATCGGAAACTGACCATGCCCCCAAAGTTCTTCATCTGCTTGGCAGCAACCTCGTGACCTGGGTGGTTCTCCATCCCGGGATATAGAACTTGGCTAACAGCATCATGTTCGTTGAGCACGGCGACGATTTGTTGCGCATTTTCGCAGTGCCTGTCCATCCGAACAGGCAGCGTTTTAACACCCCTCAAGGCAAGGTAACAATCAAATGGACTGGGGATAGCGCCAACCGCATTCTGGATATACACCAAGTCCTCAGCTAATGATTCATTGTTGGTCGCTACGAACCCACCAACAACATCACTATGGCCACCTATGTACTTGGTTGCTGAGTGGACTACCACATCTGCTCCCAGGGCCAATGGCTGTTGCAGGTACGGAGTCGCAAATGTGTTGTCAACCACAACCATGCCGCCTAGCTCATGTACGACATCGGAGATCGCTTGGATATCGAAGATTGCAAGCATCGGATTTGTGGGTGTTTCCAGCCACACCATCCTGGAGTCCGGCGTCCAGGCTTCTTTTATTTGCTCTGGTTTCGTGAGGTCCACTGCTGCATTAGCCAGTCCAGATTTTTTACCGTGGACACTGTCGATCAACCGAAAAGTTCCTCCGTAAGCGTCATTCCCTAACAAGATTTGAGATCCGGGGGGTAATTGCCGAAATAGGGCATCTTCAGCAGATAGCCCACTAGCGAAGGCAAATCCATATTTAGCGGCTTCCAAGGATGCCACACAAGCTTCATACGCATGGCGGGTAGGGTTTCCAGTTCTTGAGTATTCGTACCCATTCTTCGGAGCACCAGGTGCATCTTGGGCAAATGTCGTTGACATCGAGATAGGTGTGACTACTCCTCCGGTTCTTTGATCGTGGGGTTGACCAGCTCGGATTGCTCGAGTTTCAAAACCGAAATCATCCGGGTTTTCGAAACCCGAAAGAAGGGGATCGCCGCCCATCATTTCGCATCTACCTCCAAATGTTCTTTCATGACCTCAGAGTTCATTGCATCTGACTGCGTTAACAAGGTCCGTGGTCGGCCGGCATCATGCACCAACAACACCGGAGCCGTTTCGAGCTTACTTATCGCGGCGATCGCTGATTCTCCTAGTCCAACGACAGGTAAAGCTGGGTCCATTAATTCCTCAGCAGATAAATCAAGAATGCCTTCAATATCAAATGATTTTTGCATGAGGGACTCTTCCGACAACGATCCCATGACTTCTGCTGCTGCTATCGGCATTTCGCCTTTCGCCACCGGAAGGTGCGACAACTGATTGTGTTGCATAATTTCGATTGCCTCCCGGATCTTGGTTTCAGGAGAGACATAAACCAACTCCAATTTGCCACCCGGTGTAGGTCCCAACAAATCAGCAACGCTTAGTCCCACGCATTCGGAGAAGCCCATATTTGCCATCCAGGTCTTATCGAACACTTTGCTCAAATACCCGCGACCACTGTCAGGGATCAGAACGACCACAAGGTCATCGGCCGCTAGGTTTTCAGCCGCTGAAAGTGCAGCGGCGACTGCTGTTCCCCCAGAGCCCCCAATCAGAATCCCTTCTTCGACGGTTACTCGATGTGCCATCGAAAAGGATTCAGCATCACTAATAGCAATAGTCGAATCAACTATCTCGGGGTCATAAGTGTCCGGCCAGAAATCTTCTCCGACCCCTTCGACTAGATACGGGCGCCCGCTCCCCCCCGAATAGACCGAATTAGTTGGATCTGCTGCAATTATTTTTATGTTGGGGTTTTGTTCTTTCAAAAACTTACCGACACCGCTAATAGTTCCTCCGGTGCCTGCCCCTGCTACGAAATGAGTGACTCGACCTTTAGTTTGTGCCCAGATTTCTGGGCCCGTTGACTCGTAGTGAGCCTTTGGGTTTGCTTGATTGTGGTACTGGTTCGGTCGATAGGCGTTAGGGATCTCTTTGACCAGTCTTTCTGCGGTGGAGTAGTAAGAACGTGGGTCTTCGGGAGCAACTGCTACCGGGCAAACAACCACTTCAGCGCCGTAGGCCTCCAATAGGGTCACTTTCTCGCTACTGACTTTGTCTGTCATCACAAAGATGCACTCATAGCCACGTTGAGCGGCGACGATAGCCAGACCTACTCCGGTGTTTCCCGATGTCGGTTCAATAATGGTGCCACCCGGTTTGAGGAGGCCTGCTTTTTCAGCCTCATCAATCATCGTGAGCGCCGGTCGATCTTTAGAACTGCCACCTGGGTTGGTCGTCTCAAGCTTTGCGACTATTGGACAAGGGACTTCAGCTCCGATTCTCGGCAACCTAACCAGCGGTGTCTTCCCAATCAGATCAAGCACTGAGTCGGCAACGTCCAGGTCCCGCATGTCCATGCCTCTAGTCTGCTCGTTTTCAGTCAGGTTCACACAGTTAATCAGCAGATGTCCGACTGCCAAGGACTTTCCCAGATCAGCTTTTGAGTTGCAAATATCTGACCGTGAGACTCACCAAGAATTGGCGTGCTTGGTAACTAGTCAGCCCAGGATTTCTTTAGCTAGCTGACGGAACCTCTCAACGTTTGCTTCCTTAACTGTTTCGTAGCCACGAATCATGTCAGGGAGTTCCGCTAACTGCACCGCTCTGTCATAGGTTTCTGGGCGCAGGTCCGCTAACGCGTGATCAATTATCTCTTGGTACTCGTCGACTAGACCCCTTTCCATCTTCCGGTGAGCGGTATTGCCAAACACGTCCAAAGGAGTTCCACGCAAGAACTTCATCCGACGCAACACTGCAAAAGCAAGGTCACCCGAGCGCCCTAACCCTATTTTCTGATCAAGCCCTAAACGTTTCATCGAAGGCGGATGCAGTTTGTAGGTAATTTTGCTGCGATCTCCAAATTGTTCGCGAACAGCCTGATGAAAGTCTTTCGAGCGGTGTAAGCGCGCTACTTCATATTCATCTTTGTATGCCATGAGTTTGTAGAGATATCTCGCATAAGACTCAGATAGCCGGGTGTCTTCACCGATAGCCATCTCTGCCTTTCGCACTGCACTCACTTTCTCGACGTACTTCTTGGCGTAATTATTATTTTGATATTCAACGAGTTCTACCGCACGAATTTTTAGCAACCTCTCAAGTTCCTCAGACGCGTCCGGGACTCCTTCGATAAGGCTTTGCAGTATCTGAGAAACTTTGGTTTCTCGCCGAGCTTTTCCTTCTTCCTCGATACCCAATGACTCTATGAAATCTGGCTCAATAACGATCTGGCGGCCGATTCTGAATGCTTGGGTATTCATCTCAACTGCTACGCCATTTAGTTCAATAGCGCGTTCTATTGCAGCTGCACTGATCGGCACAACGCCACTCTGGTATGCAGAACCCAGGACAATAATGTTCGCCGGCATATGCGACCTAAAGAGATTGTCTGAAAGGTTGCCAGCGTCGTAATAAACGTTCTTCTCCGCGATCGTTGCACTATCAATCGAATCTTGTAGCGCTGACCATTCGGGGTACTCCGCCGAGGTATCACGGACCATAGCTCCCGTAGGTACTTTGCTCGAGGACACAAGCGCGACGGTTCGTCCAGGCATTGCTTTCTCTAGGTTTGCGGGATTGGTTCCGCTAAGAAGGTCGAAGACGATGTAAGCATCTGCTTCTCCGGTCGCAATCTTGTTTGCTTCTCCCAAATCAAGTTCACCATCTGGGCGCCGAATCTTAAGATTAGACACCACCGGGCCGCCTTTTTGGGCCAACCCAGTCTGATCTAAACCGTGCGCCTCTTTGCCGTCAAGCAAAGCTGCGGTGGCTAGCAGCTGGTTGACTGTAACAACCCCAGTTCCTCCAATACCGATCATCAACACGTTGCCTTCGTCGAGCCGGTCAGGCTCAATTTGATCTGCTTGAATTTCGGCGATCGCCAGGGCTGATTTTTCAGGAACTGCTCCGCCTGCAACTACCTCAATGAAGGCAGGGCAGTCACCGTCGAGGCACGTGAAATCCTTATTGCAAGAGGATTGGTGGATTGATGTTTTCCGACCAAACTCAGTTTCCACAGGTTGGACAGATAGACAACTCGATTTCTCGCCACAGTCACCGCAACCTTCGCACACAGCTTCGTTGATGAATACGGCCATCGTTGGCTCTGCAACCTTGCCTCTTTTCCGGTCACGCCGAAGTTCCGCCGCACACGGCTGATCATAGATAAGCACTGTGCATCCTGGAACATCTCGAAGCATTCGTTGCGCTTCGTCAAGGCGATCGCGATACCAAACTTCGGTGCCATCCGCGAACTTTGCGTCCTCACCATATTTTTCTGTGTCATGGGTAAGAACCATGATCTTTGAAACACCTTCTGCTTCCAACGAGCGTGATAATTCCGGGACTGTCATTCCTCCGTCAACGTCTTGTCCCCCAGTCATGGCAACTGCGGCGTTATACAGAATTTTGTATGTGACGTTGGTGCCGGCAGCTACTGCTTGTCGAACTGCTAAAGAACCAGAATGATGGAAAGTTCCGTCACCAATATTTTGGAAACGGTGGTCCATAGTCACAAATGGCGCAGCCCCCACCCATTGGACTCCTTCACCGCCCATTTGTGTGGTGCCCTTAACGTTTCTCGTCGGCGTCATCGAAGCCATACCGTGGCATCCAATTCCCCCACCCGCCTCAGATCCCTCTGGAACCCACGTCGATCGATTGTGCGGGCATCCCGAGCAGAAGTTTGGAGTTCGGTTTGACTGTTTCTTGCTATCTGGAGCGCCCAATGAAACAGGGATAGTTATACGTTCCCGAACGGCCGGACCTACTGAGTCTTCCCCCAGGTGTTGAACCAAGAAAGGTCTGATTTTTCGGGCTATCAGGTCAGCGTCCATCTCCCCGTGGCCCGGAAACCAGAATCCGTTCGACGCGTCCCTTTTACCGAGAATGGTTGGAGCGTTAGTCGATCCGTAAAGAATCTCACGCATAAACATTTCTATAAATGCGCGTTTTTCCTCGACCACGACAATGGTTTCGAGCCCGCGGGCAAATTCTTTAACTCCGTTGGCTTCAAGCGGCCATACGACGGCTGGTTTGTACAGTCGCACTCCGCGCTGTTTCAGTGCGGATTCATCGAGACCCATCCGGTCTAAGGCTTCGCGCAGGTCGTAATAGGTTTTGCCTGCTGCCACGATTCCAAGCCGAGCATCGGAAGTTGCACCAGTAACTAAATCAAGTTTGTTTAGACGAGTGAAGGCATCAGTGGCCTCCATTCGGCCTTCATGAATTTCAAGTTCTGTAGCCCTTACATTTGGTTCAGTTAGAGCTTTATCACTGCTAACCTGAATTATTGCGTTAGGTTCTTCT
>CAJWBN010000043.1 GCA_913020735.1 uncultured Acidimicrobiaceae bacterium | reverse complement strand
CCAACACCATTTCTGGAGTGTTGACCGAAGTGAACGAGTCAACGTCGCGGTCAACCTGATTAGGCGAACAGGAAAGACGGTCGTCTTTACTCGTACACGCCACGGGGCTGACCGTGCAGCGAAACAACTTGGAAGAGAAGGCCTCGAAGCAGCTGTTATTCACGGAGCACGAAGCCAGAATCAACGTGACCGGGCGTTAGCTCATTTCACTGATGGTGAAGCTTTGGTTCTCGTCGCCACAGATGTAGCTGCCCGAGGCATTCATGTTGACGGAGTTGAATGCGTTCTTCACTTTGATCCACCAGAAGACGGCAAAGCGTACGTGCATCGAAGTGGAAGAACGGCTCGTGCTGGTGCTACTGGAACCGTTGTCTGTTTCGTCGACAAATCGCAACGCAAAGCAGTCAAACAATTACAACGTGAAGTTGGGATAGATATCCAGGTTGTAGACCCTGAAATGGACCAGTTCGGAGACGCTCGGCCTCTGACGCCCAAACCCCAAAGAAGTGGCGGTCACAACCAGAAATCATCACGACCACAGAGCCGCAAACCTTCTGGGGGTCAAAACCGAAACAAAAGCGCTAAAGGCAAGCCGCAAACTCAAAACAGAAAAGATGGGGAACGTAACGGGCAACACCCAAAGCCTGGGGGTAAGGCAAAGCCGGGGAATAATGGCAAGCCAGCAGGCAAAGGAAAGCCTGGGGGTAAGGCAAAGCCGGGGAGTAATGGCAAGCCAGCAGGCAAAGGTAAACCTGGGAAAAGGAAACCTGTAGCAGGGAATAAGGGAAAATCCCAAGGTGCGAAACGGGGCAACGGATATCCGAAATCCAAACAAAACCCCAATCGGAAAAAAGCTGCCCAGCAACGTCAGCGCTAAAAACAGAACAGTGCATGGGATTAGTTGATTGCGGCGTCGGAGAAACCAGTCCGGAAGTAAAGTGCCGTCTATGGACAAACTTCGCACCCCAGAGGAGCGATTTGAAGGTCTAGTTGATTGGCCCTTCGAACCCCTTTACGTGAACATCGAGGACGACCTTCGCGTCCATTACATCGACGAAGGATCTGGCCCAACAATTCTGTTGTTGCATGGTGAACCAACCTGGGGGTACCTGTATCGGAAAATGATCCCTGCCTTGGTTAACTCAGGATGCCGAGTTGTAGTGCCGGACCTCGTTGGTTTTGGCAGATCAGACAAACCAGTGATGCGCGACGACTACACCTACGGGCGGCATCTTCGGTGGCTCACTCAAACCATTAACGAAATCGACGCAACGTCATCGTTAGGTTCCATCACATTGTTCTGTCAGGACTGGGGTGGCCTGTTAGGTCTATGTCATGTGGCTCAAAATCCGGGAATGTACAGAGGAGTCGTTGCATCGAATACCGGTGTTCCCTTAGGTCGAGATATCGGTATGACTGATAGAGACCCGTTTGCTTTGTGGCGCCAATTCTCCCAAGAGATAGACCCGTTCTCGGCATCAGAGTGTGTCGCAGGTCAAGCCTCACCACTACCGTCAACTCCGGGTTTCCAACTAACAGAAGAAGAAAAACGGGCCTACGACGCGCCGTTTGTTGACGAATCATATGCTGCTGGAGCTCGCCAGTTCCCCGTGCTAGTTCCAACGTCAAGCGTGCATCCCAGCGCACACCTGTGTCGAAGCATTTGGTCTCTCTTAGCTGATTGTCAGGTGCCAATGACAACAGCGTTCGGAGACAATGACCCGGTAACAGGTCCGCTTCAAGGTTTACTGTCAAGTAGCGTGCCAGGCGCAGCTGATCACCCGCACGTCATTATCGAAGAGGCAGGTCACTTCATCCAAGAACATCAGCCCGACAGGTGCGTCGAAGCTATAACGGGCATGCTAGATCGCACGGGTAGCTGACCCCAACCAGTAACTATCGTTAAAGTAGTAACGTCCAAGCGAACGTAGATCCTCTTGAAAGTAGGCAAATATGGTGGAAACAACTGGCGCCACAAGCATCGACATTGAGGCCACGCCGGAAGCTGTTTATGCGATCCTGACTGACCTAACTAGAATTAGCGAATTGAGCCCAGAGTGTTATAAAGCCGAATGGGAAGGCGACGCGACTGAAGCAGTCGCTGGCGCAAAATTTCGCGGTTACAACGACAACGGAGGCCGTAAATGGGATGCCGGTTGTGTTGTTGTCTCCGCTGACCTTGGCAAAGAATGGTCATTTGAAGTACCTGGAGATGATGGTCGCAGCACCGTATGGCGATATCAGATCGAAGCAATTTCCGGAGGGTGTCGGGTTACTGAAAGTTTCGACTCACCGATCCTTGACGGAGAATTCTTTCAAAAAATAAATCGACACAAACTGCTCCTAGACAATATTGCTCAGAGCTTGGCGAACCTGAAAGCCGTTGCAGAAGCCTAAACGGCAACGAACTTCGTGTCGTCTTAAAGAGACTCGCGATGATCGATAACGGAACGCGCTTGAAAAGGAGCGCTCTACCTGCAGTCTTCGAAGTCGCCCCGCCGGCTACAGACACCAATGTGGCAGTCTCATCAGTTGGCGAAAATCGGTGGCGAACGCGCCTGGTGTTCCTTTCAACAGCGCTCGGAGCATTCCTCGTCACCGCCAACGTCTCAACTATGAATGTTGCGTTCCCAGATCTCGAAAAAACATTTGTCGACACCAGCAGAGGTTCACTTACCTGGGTCCTCAACGCATACACCATTTCGTTCGCCGCACTCCTCATCCCGGCCGGTCGCTTAGCTGACCGGTTCGGTCGACGGCGTGTATTCATGATCGGCCTCACAGTGTTTGCGCTTTCGTCGATGCTTGTCGGAGCGGCACCAAACTTTTCTGTCGTCATTCTCGCTCGACTCGTCCAAGGTGTGGGAGGAGCATTGCTCACTCCAGCATCGTTAGGGCTGCTGTTGGCAGTTCCCCCTGATTCTGAGCGGATGACGACTGTAGCCAAATGGGGCTCTCTCACCGCACTTGGAGTTGCAACTGGTCCTGCAGTTGGATCGTTGATCGTTAACTCCTACGGGTGGCGTTGGGCTTTTCTTCTCCTTCCACCTTTTTGTCTGCTTGCCTATTTGACCGGTAAGAACACTTTGCCCGGTAACGCACCCAACGACCAAGCCCCATTCCCTGACATCGTTGGAGCGTTGCTCCTCGCCACCTCCATGGCGTTATTAGCGTTTTCTATTGTTCAAGTCGGGCCGTGGGGGTGGGCTTCGTTCGGTGTTATCGGCACGCTACTCCTGTCGCTAGTTCTGTTGGTTTTCACCTTTTTGAAAGGACTCAAACATAAGGCTCCGGCCATACCAACACATCTATTTCGCATTCAGTCGTTGAACATGGCCAATATTGCGACAGCGATTCAATCAGCGGGACTCTCGGCTTCGATACTTGTCAACGTTTTGTGGCTCACTCAAGGATGGGGTTACTCGATACGTACCGCGGGTTTAGCAACAGCGCCCCTTCCTTTGTTCGTAGCTTGCTTGGCTCCTTTCGTCGGAAAGCTAGGAAGCCGTTATGGGGTGCGAGTTATTGCTGTACCGGGATCATTCTCGTGGGGGCTAGGTGTGCTGATGTATGCCTTGTTTGTGACCGAAACTCCAAACTATTGGGGCTTGTGGTTGCCGTCTTCGATCATGGTTGCAATCGGTGTAGCGACAACGTTTCCAATCATCAGTGCAGCAGCTGTGAGCGAAGTTCCCCCCGAAGACTTCGCTGTTGGCGGCTCGCTTAACCAAGTCGGCCGGCAGTTCGGCTCCACTGTCGGTGTGGCAGCCCTTATCACGATGGTCGGTTCAGGAGTTGATCTGAACGCGTTTCACAACGCCTGGTTTGTAACTGCTGCGACTGGACCGCTCGCTGCGTTGGCAGTCTTTTTCATACGGGAACCAAACTCAAAATAGGGTTTCTCTAATCAGATTCGAGGACGAGACCACTAGCTCTGAAGAATGCTTCATTTTGAGCGAACTAAGGTTTCTTCAGTACATACACGAGCGAAGGTGGAATCAAATGAAAGTCACTCATGCCACGCAGTGGCACGTGAAGATGGGTCGCCAAGGCGACTTCCTCAATGTGAACCGAAGAGCAGCTGAAATACACAAACGTTTAGGTGCATCGGAAATCAAACTACTGGGAGCATTGGCTGGAGCGCCGCAGAGCCAGTGGACATACGTGATGATCTTCGATGACGAAGCCGCTTTCGCAAGCGCGATGGTAGCGATGGACACCGACGAAGAATGGCTTGCGCTGGGCGCAGAATTCGTAGTTGATCCTCCCGCAGAATCAACTAACTCCATGCTTGCTCGAGATCTTTTGAGCTAGAGAAGTAACAGTCTGACCTAATGGCGATGACCGCCCTTCAGGGCGGTCATCTATGCCTTAAGCGGAAAGTTCTACTGCTGGCTTATCTATCGGTTGGCTCCAACTCCCGACGGGTATATCGGTGCCGATTACTAGGCGATGCGCTGGACTGACTAACTCCTGGTGCAACCAGCCTGCCGGCGCACTCAGTCGACAACCCGGCGTTGCGTGATAGACGGTGCCGTCCTCGGCTGCCACATTCGCTTCACCAGCGACCAACCATATTGTTGCGCTGAACTCGTGCCAATGCAGGTCGGTGTCTTGAGGTGTCTCGGTGTCGAAGGCAAAGGCGTGAAGCCCTAGTTTCTCAGCTTGCGCAAAAGCTTCCTCTTCGGTGATGGGATCACCTTGTGTGAACTCAAACTCCATACCTATTCCACTTTCAGTTTCGTGCTTGATTAGATTCTGCCAGCTATTTGGCAAGACAGGAAGAGAAGATCCACTTCGTTCGCTGTCTGACCCCGCAGCTACCCATTACTGATATGCGAATACCAGGACCGAATGAACTCACCAGCAACGTGCAAGTCGAAATACTTCGACGTTCTATTGCCATGGACACACCGGGCGCGCCAGTAGCGGTATCTCTCAGGCTTACCAGAGAAGAGGCCCTACTGATGCTTGATGGCTACTTGCGGCAGGCCAACGCCGCATAGACCCGAATTATTCAGAGCCGGTTTCAAGTGGAGCTTCTGGGTCTTTCGTCCACTCCAACAACGAACCGTCATACAGCGACACGTTGGTATAGCCGAGCGTGTTCAATGCTAAGAAAGCAGTGCTTGCAGCGATGCCTCCGCCGCAGTACGTAATTAAGCTTTCGAAGTCGTCCGCACCTGCTTCGCGAAAGACGTTCTCGAGCTCTGATCGTTGCCGGAGCGCGCCTGTGGAGGGATCTATGACTGACATTGCCGGAACGCTAATGCTGCCTGGAATACGTCCAGGTCGCCCATAGTGCTGGCCAAGACCTTCGAACTGTTCTAGAGACAACGCGTTGACCAAACCAACTTTGGGGTCATCAATTGCTGTTGCCACTTCATGTTTGCGTGTAATCCACCCGGGAACTTCGACTGCTTCAAAGACACAAGGCGGGTTGTTTGGAAGAGTGTCAGTTACCGGTCGGCCATCTTGTTGCCATTGGCCGTAGGTGTCGTCCATCAGATAGACCTTTTTGGCACCCGCTTGTCGAAGTGACCACCAGCAACGATGGGTGACCACATGCATATCGGAGCCGTAAATAATTAGCGTCCGGTCATTGGAGATGCCCATGGCTCCTAATAGGTCGTGAACCTTTGCCGCTGGAAGAGCTGTAAAGGGAAATGAACCAGCAGGGTCGGAAAGATCATCAACCATATGCAGATAGTGGGCACCTGGAATGTGAGCTTTGAGGTACTCATCGCGCATTGAATAAAAATCAGACGGACCAGGAGGTTGGGGTCGAAAACCCGCGCGGACATCGATAATCGCTAGGTCAGGATCACCTAAATGTTCCTCAAGCCAACTAGAGCTAACAAACGGTCCGTCGTCGCTATGCATGTGTCTGCCCTTCATTAGGCACCTATCAGCTGGGGCTGGGCATAAGAGAATGTAACGTCATAGGTCCGCCAGTGATCGAATATCTATTTATCTTTCGATGTATTGGTTCGTGTCGCTATTGGTCAGGTATCTCTACGCCGAGGTTTGTTAGTCGGTCTGATTCCCAATCGGGAAGCACCCACTTGCCGATCTTGACGAGTTCTATGTGCTCACCATCTTCTTGCCACACGTGGCACGAGTTCATGTTCAACCGCAATCTGCGGTCTATGTCTTCCGGATCGTCAGAGTTGTTGAGTCTCGATTCGAGTGGTTGATGCAAATTGACCAAGCTCCAAGAGGCTTGGATTGCAACAGGGCCCATCGCTTGTAATAACGCTCCCATGTGAGAGCATCCGTTTGGCCCACCGAAAAGTTTCTTTATTTGCTTGCTGTATCCACGAGTGATTGAGAGCCCCACCAGAGCCTGGTAATCAGGAAGGATCGATTCACAGCTTGAGTAGGGCCGCACCATCATTTCGTTTTCGACGGCGACGATTGTGAAGGTGGCGGGATCCACTAGGAGGTCTATGCACATGTCGTGGATGACCAACTCATTTCCGTCGGACAAACACAGTCCTTGAGGTTTGTTGTCAGTGAGGCGACCTCGAACACGCATACGGCCGTCACCTTCATCGAAAGCTTCGGTCTCGTAACTGCGTTGATGAATTGAGATGCGTTCAGGCACCAGAAGATTCTAACTAGCTTTAGAAGATCGCGCCCAGCCACAGTAAAACCGCCAAAAGAACGACTTGAACGATCAATCGGATCACGTGACCTGTCGCACTCAAAAGGTTTCCGTTGAAAGGGATGTCATTCAAATACATATTCAAGTTAGCTAACGACATTACGAGTACGAGAGCAACTAGGCAGCGCGCAGACATGATTCTTGTAGCAGGGATAATCAATCCAACGCCCAAAGCAATCTCGAAAACACCACTGGCGTAGGTCCAAAAATAAGGTGCCCCAAGGTAGCTCGGAACAATCTCGTTGAACGCTTTGGGGTTCTTGAAGTGAGCAGCGCCAATCCAAATGAAGGCGACACCGACAATGGCTCCAACGATATTTCGTGTGACGTTCATATAACCCTGTCACTGTAGGGAAGAATTGGGTACACGGCATCAAGATCTGTCGGAACTTTGGTAACGGCTCCGTTGTCATCGACAGTCATTAAGGTTGGTTGAGTGATGCGGTCAGCTAAACGAAAGAAGGGGTTCAAGTGGAGGTTATAAACGAAGTAATGCCGACCAGCAGGGAACGGATCGAAGAGATGATGGAAACTGGTCCAGACGGACCAATTTTCATGGTCAACCTGTTGAAATTCAAAGAACGCGCCGAATATGAAGATGGAAGAGAAAGTGACCTTACGGGATATCAGGCATACCAAATTTATGGGCGGGGCGTCGCCCAGCTACTGCCCAAATATGGGGGCGAGGTCTTCTTCATGGGTGATGTAACCATGCTCTCTCTTGGTCAGGTAGAAGACCTTTGGGATGAGGTGGCTATCGCTAAATACCCAAACAGAGCAGCATTATTCGAAATGACAACTTCAGAAGAATGGCTAGCTTTAGCCGTCCATCGCTCAGCTGGGCTCGAAGGACAACTAAACATAGAAACCGTTGATCCTCGTCCAAACAGGTAGAACTGCTTCGCCTTCAACGGGATATCTGAACGAGCTGCTATCGAGTCAGTGAAACCGACCCAACGAAGCTTGAGACCAGCATGCAAGATGTCGATTCGATTGCGCAACGCCGGGCAACAGTTAGTTGGCAGTCCTATTTGTTCCAGCACATGGCCATATAAGGCGAAGCAGCGGCATCTTTGACATCTTGAGGCCAGGACTCGTAGTCCTTAAGGGCGAAAGCTCCCATCAGGCCTTTCAGAGTGCACCCGCAGATATTTCCCGGCGCTTGAGCTTCCGGGTCTGCAGTTGCAGCGTCTTTGATGATGAAAGTGCAAATATCACGCCATCCTTCTTGGTAATCGTCAGGCCAGCCGACTCCCTTTTTTGTGTTCTTTGCAACGGAGGTAATGGCTTCCACGTCAGCGCTGAGCTGCTCAACATCAGCCTTCAGAACAGCGAAATCTTCCGAACTCACCGACTCGTTGGACGCGCAAGAAGCCGCCAACAAAAGAGCGATCAAAACACCAGCTGATCTCATGACAGTGAAGCTACGTGCTCTTGATCTCAACGTCTACTTCTGCTGAATCGAGGGAGTAACGGAAATCGCAATGTTCTGCCCCGCTCATGATGGTTTGGTTCCGCTCAAACTTGATGTCGGGGTTGAATCCTTCCACCATCGTGCCGTCACGATTGCATGAAAGTAAAGCGCCCAACTCTGGAATTTCTAGGCTTTTGTACATCTCAGCGTACTGGCAACGTACAACGTCGAAAGCGAAGGTTGTTGTGGATTGTTCCCGGACCTCGATTTCTAGTGCCCCACCTTTGGTCCAGTTTTCCATAGAGTCAGCGAACTTTGCCAAGTCGTTTCCTCCCATAGCATCTGCCAGGACTGAGCCTTGGCTTCGGGCGACATTAACGACGGTTTCGCGAGCGAGTTCTACGACTCGGTCCTCTCCGAATTCCTCGGCAAAGCGTTCGATAAGGGGCGCGACGATACGAGCTTCGATCTCGCGTCGCTTCAAGACCCCGATGTCGTTCAAGGTATCTACATTTGAGTTATCTGGCGTGCTCTCCATGTTGAAGAGGGTAGAGCACTGCGACCTCGGTTTCTGAGGTGCAAGAAGTTGCTCGGTGCTAGGCGATGACACCTTGCATGCGTAGTTCAGTGATTTCCTGCGTGTCGTAACCAAGCTCGGTTAGGACATCTTCGGTGTCTTCGCCAAAGAGTGGCGCTCCCTCATTGATCGATTCCGGGGTTCTGCTCATTCGCCACGCTGGTCGTGGGCTTCGAATTGGTCCCATAGGTGCTTCTGAGTGGATGGGGATTGAGTTTCTGGCGATCGCCTGAGGATGTAAGTGAAGTTCGTCGCGAGGGATTACGGGACCTACTGGAACGTCGTGGTCGCGGAAAGTCGCCAACGCGTGTTCGGTGGTCCAACTTGCGACTTGCTGCGCGATGATGTCTTGGAAATCGTGAAGATTTTGGTTGGTTAAGTCAGTGAACTGGCCGGTTGCGGCTAAATCAGTGCGACCGATGGCCTTGCAAATTCCATCAGATGGTGTCATTAAAGGCATGATCACGATCGCTCCATCGACTGTGGGGTACACCCGGTAGTACTCGGCGGGGTACAGATCCGGATCGTCAACTTCCTCGATGATGCTGTGCTGCATCATTGCGTCTGGCCACATAAAAGAAAGATTGGCTTCATGCATGCTGACTTCGACGTGCTGACCGCGACGTTCCGGATCGCGTTCGCGAGCAAATAATGCGGCCAGGATCGCTTCCACGGTGGCGTGAGCGGTGATCTTGTCGGCCGGAAAGTGTCGCGTCAAGTCGTGAGCGTCAGTGACCGGGTCCCTTTGCGCATCGACCATGCCAGTAACAGCTTGAATTACATAGTCGTATACCGGTTCTCCCGACATTGGACCATCTCCGCCGTAACCACTGATAGACGCGTAGATCAGGGATGTATTTCGTTCTATGCACTCATTTGGATCGAGGCCGATGCCAGCAGCCTTGCCGGGCCGCATGTTTTGGACGACGACATCGGCTTGGTCTGTGAGCTGCTGCAAAATCTTGCGCCCGAGATGATGTCGTCCATCAACAGCGATAGCTCGTTTCCCGCGGTTGGTGTTGTAAAAGTAGGCGGTCATTTCGTTACGAACCGCGCCAGTTCCTCTAGTGAAATCTGGAGATGTCGGTGGTTCCACTTTGATGACTTCAGCACCTAAGTCAGCTAACAGCATCGTTGTCAACGGACCCGACAAAACGCTTGAGACATCGAGAACTCTGAGTCCATTCAGAGGAGCAGAACTTGTCATGTGGCGGTCAGGGTCGATTCGGCATGCATAGCTATAAGTAGAAGTTCTTTATCGCACCAAGAGCGACCAGTGAGCTGAACGCCGAGCGGAAGACCATTGGGTCCTAGGTGAACCGGCAAATGAATAGTGGGAACGCCAAGAGCCGTCCAAACGCGATTGAAAACTGAATCTCCGGTCGTCTTTATCAGGGGTGCTTCGCCGGGAGCGCTAGGCGTCAATAGTGCATCGAAGTGGTTGGTACTCATGAACTCTTCATGCGCTAGTCGGGCGGAGAAGAGAATCTTCTGAGCTTCTAAATAATCGTCATGACTTATGTCGGAGGCCTTAATGAACATCTTTTGAAGCAGGTCACTAATGAGGTCGAGGTGGTGAGTTCGTTCCCAAGCGAACACTCGGAAAATCTCGTAATGCAAGATTGTGTTTGCCGCGTCAAAGACCGATTCGAGGTGAGGTAATGGGTCTATGGTCACGACTTCTATCCCATTTGCTGCCAAAGCTTCGCAGGAATAGTCGAGAACCTTAAGGGTCTCGGGTGCAGATGCTTCCCATTGGTGAGATAGATAGCGCCCTACTTTGTGGTTCAAATTTTGTTCTGGTGTCGGGGACCCGGTCATGGCGCGGAACATCGTTGCGCTGTCAGCGACATCTTGGGTGAACCATCCGATTGTGTCGAAAGCGTAAGACAAGGTTGCGACGCCAGCTAGTGGCAACAGGCGACGACTGGGCTTAAAACCGACGACTCCACAGAATGCGGCGGGTCGAATTACTGAACCGACTGTCTGCGTTCCGAAAGCCGCTCGTACTTGTCTGTCAGCGACAGCGGCGGCTGACCCACTGGAGCTACCTCCAGGACTGTGAAGCGGGTTATGTGGGTTCGTTGTGATGTTCGGTGTGAACAACGCGAATTCTGTAGTTACTGTTTTCCCCGTTACAACCGCCCCGGCTTCTCGAGCCATCGCTACGCAAGCTGCATCACTAACAGGTCGATGACCTTTGTAAATAGGCGAGCCACGCTCTGTAGGTAAATCGAAGGTATTGATAACGTCCTTTACGCCGATCGTCCAGCCCGACAGCAACCCGTCTGGTGCAACCCCGAATGCATCAATGATCTGCTCGTCGTCGTGGCGAGCGGTCCAAGCTAGGACAGTTGAGTCACGCTGGGTAACGCGTTCGAGCTCGGCTGCCAGATCATCTTTAGTGCCCACAACCCAATCATTGCTCACCAGGAAGGGTCGTCGCTCGTCTTCTAGCGCTGAATGGCTAACTTCAGAAATTCAGAACCTAGCTACAAACGTCACCGTGGGTATCTTCGAAGGTCTCTGCCTAAAGAGAATTGTTAACTGAAGTTGGTTCCACCATTCACCTGCAGGGTTTGACCGGTGATATGGCGGGACGCCTCTGAGCTCAGAAACACGGCTACATCAGCTATTTCGTCTGGGGTTGCCATGGCTCCGAGTGGGACAAGGCCACTCGCTGCGTTTATTTCTTCTTCAGTCATTCCATCACGAGGTTGCGCTGTGTCGACGATGCCCGGAGCGATGGCATTTACCCTGATGCCGTGAGGAGCAAGTTCGGTTGAAACCGATCGGGTAAAGCCCACGATCGCTCCTTTGCTTGCCGCGTAATGAGTTCCACGAGCGGAGTTGCGAAAGAAAGCTACAGAGGACAGGTTCACCGCTGTTCCTGGTTTTCCTGCTTGGACCAGTTCGCGAGCCATTATTTGTAGGCAACGAAACCCGCCAACGACGTTTATGTTTTGAACTTGATTCCACTCATCGTCGCTGAGGTCCAAAAACGAACTTCTCGGAAAAATTCCGGCGTTGTTTACGAGGAGGTCTATGCCGCCTAACTCCTGTCCAACCTGGAAGGCCTTCATACAATCTGATCTAAGACCAACATCGCCTTGCACTACCCGAGCCTCAGAACCGAATGATTCCACAGCGTCACCAACTTGTTCGGCTGCATCTCGATCATCAAGATATTGAACAACGACAGAAGCTCCTTCGCGCCCTGCAGCCTCAGCTATAGCTCTGCCGATTCCTTGTTGGGCTCCTGTGATGAGAGCCACTCTTCCTTGAAGTGTCGTCATTCCGCAACATTACTGATTTGAGATACGCCACGTTTATGGGCTGACAGGCTGCCACGTTGCATTGATGAATGAACGATAATGGTCTGCATGGATTTGGTAATAAAACACGGCACCGTTGCGACCGCTAGCGGCGGCGCGGTGTTGGACGTGGGTGTGCAGGACGGTCGAATAGTTCAATTGGGAGGCAATATGTCTGCCCCCCAACAAATAGATGCTGAAGGCATGTTTGTTCTACCCGGCGGTGTAGATCCCCACGTTCACTTGACTCCGCCAAGAACTGGGCCAGGGTTGGATAGTTGGTCTGACAATTTTGAAATCGGTACGCGTGCAGCATTAGCCGGTGGGGTTACCACGGTAGGAAACATGTCTTTCCCTCGTAAGGGCGAAACGATGAGTCAAGGCCTTGACCGAGACATCGAAGACAGCAACAACAATTCGCTCACAGACTTCTTTCACCACCCAGTGCTACTGGACCCTGACGCGACAGCTCTCGAAGAGATCCCTGAGCTTGCATCAGCAGGTCACCCCAGCATCAAAATTTTTCTGTCCTTTAAACGTTTCGATAGAAACGTCGACGATTTCCTTCGAGCGATGCGTGTTGCCGCTCAAGCAGATTCAGTAGTTCTCCTGCATTGTGAAGATGCGGCATTAATGGGTTGCTGTGGAGAGCTAGTTCGTGAAGCTGGCTTGAATTCGCACCGACATTACCCAGAGACCCGGCCAGTTGTAGCGGAACGAATCGCTACTGAACGCGCAGTCGGATTTTGTGAAATTAGCGGCGCTGCCACATATATCGTTCACCTTTCGAGCCAAGCAGCACTTGAGGTTTGCCGAGCGGGACGGGCGCGGGGTTTACCCCTTTATGTTGAAACACGTCCGATCTATCTGCATCTTGATAGGTCGCGGTTCGACGAACCAGATGGAGCGAAATATGCGGGAGCTCCACCGCTGAGAGAACAATATGATCGAGATGCTCTCTGGGCTGGAGTTGTTGATGGGGCGGTCAGCACGGTGGCCACTGATCATGCGCCTTGGACGTTGGAACAAAAGCTGGATCCCACTTTGGGACCGGCGGAACTCCGCCAAGGGATGGCCGAGCTGGAGACGAGCTTGCCTATGCTGTGGTCACTTGGCGTAGCCACTAAGAAAATCTCGTTGAACCGGTTTGTTGAAGTGATCAGCACCAACCCAGCGAAATTGTTCGGCATGTACCCACAAAAAGGTTGTATAGCTCCAGGTTCAGACGCTGACCTAGTTGTGTTAGACCCAACCGAAAAACGGATTATCGATGGATCCCAAATGCATTCCGCCGCCGGATATTCGCCCTATGACGGATGGGAAGTAGAGGGCTGGCCCAAATTCACGTTGAGTAGGGGAGAGATAGTCGCCGAAGGATCCTCGGTTGACGCGGCTCTAGGTCGAGGGAAACTGGTTCCAAGACGACCATTTGAGCGGCCTTAACGAAACTCAGACGTTGGACGGGGGTGCAATGATTGGGTCTTGAAATGTTTGGACCTCTACCAGATCGCCGACTTTGATTGTCGATCCAGCCGGACCAACGCGACAGGCCATGCCGAACAACCCGTTACCTTCCATCATTGCTTTCAAATTGCCTTCGAGGGTTGGAGCTTCGCTGCACCACCTATACGCCCGTAAGGCGACCGCTGGTTCGCGTTGCCTTTCGCCGGACTCTTGGTCGATTTGTGGAACTGCGCATCGAGGCCAAGGAACCTCAGCTGTCAAACTGGCCGCGCCAATGGTTAGGTCATGCCAACTATCTTCAATCCACGCTTCGCCGGCATCAACGATGATGTTTGCCCTGAACCGCTCAATACCAAAAGGCTCCACAGCTCGCTCTTGTAGCCACCGCAAAGAAGCAGAGTTAGCTAGCAATACAGGCGCCAAGTCCACAAAGGTGATGTGTTGCTCGAAAACATCTATAGACGATGGAGCTCGATGTTTGGAGTCGTCGGTTACGGCGGCTAAACGGTGAGATTCACCTAAGAAGTCCGAAATCCAGGCAGCTGCCTCATCGCCCCCATCGACACCATTAACTGGTCGCTTACCTACCAAAGGTAAGACGGTAACTGCGGCCGCATCATCGGCACTTAACGTGACCGACCCGCGACCAGATGCTGACAAAATGACGTCGTCGCCATCAAGAGCGGTCTCAATGGTAGCCAACGAAGGATGCGTTCTTTGAGTGACGCAACTGCCCTCGGAATCGACTATTTGCCATTCTCGGTCATGAGCCAAACCGGTACTCAGTATCGAAGCTTCATCTACTTCGATCCGTCGGCAGGACTTAACAGGATGAATATGGATTGCTTCCACTCGAATCTCGCTCATGGGCCGACCGTAGCAACACAAAGGATTCGTTGCTTTGAGTGTTTGAAAAATTGGAAACCACGAGTGCTTGGCCGTGGGATGGGTCTCGTGCACACTTAGCTGTATGAAGTTCGCTGTTGGGGTCGTTTGTTGTTTGCTGTTTCTGTCTGCGTGCGGCGGAGGAACTACAAACAGTGCTGACACTTCAGCGCGGTCTTCGGCGACCAGTTCAGGTGAGGCGGCTCCGACAACCACCACGCCCGCTCCAACAACTACTGCGGCCACTCCAACAACTACTGCGGCCGCTCCAACAACTACTACGGCCGCTCCGGTTACGACTGCTCCTCAAACGAATTCGCCTACGACTGCTTTGGGTTTGGAACGACCCGACGGTCCAACTGAGGCTAAGAAAGCACAGTGTGAAGACAAGGGCACTTACACGTATTGCACCGGTGAAGGGATGCCGGTCGTAGTAGGGGCCCCGGATCTATACGGGCAAGTCATCGAATATTCACCCGAGATGGTCTGCGCGGGTGACCTGGATATCCGCATATGTGAAGAAGCGATGCACGCCTTACTGCTCGCCATATCGGTCTGGGGTAACTACGGGCCTCTCGAGTACTACATCACCGGTATAGACGAAGATGCTGGACAGGCCTTGGTCGATTTCTATTGTGAACGAAGGGCCGAACGTAACGGGCATCGCCTGTCTGACTGCGTACAAAAACAACAAGAGTGGGGCATGGGTCTAGAGAACGCCCGTTTCAACAATGAAAAGCATTTGGAGTCAAACTCGACCGGTGGGGCTGTGTTGGACTGGGAGACTCGCCAGTTGAACATCCTGCAATTCACCGCAGGTCTCCCATGGGGACTCGACGAGTCTTACCTGGGTCCAAAACCCACCACAACGGGCTATGGCGCACAAAAGACGGTCTTTCATGAATATTTTCACGGAATCCAGCAATCAGCTTTAACTTCTCCGAACGGAGCTGCTCGGGATAGCAAAGCACCGCCACGATGGTTTACAGAAGGCAGTGCGGAGTACATGGCTCAGTTGGAAACACACCGACAGCGAGCTAACGGCAACTTAACGTTGACTGAAATCGGTGGTCAAGGCGACTATGACTTTCACTTTTGGATGAGAATCTACCTTCAATTGTCGAAGCAAACCTTTGCGCGATGTGGCGGGTTCATAGCCGATAGCGGCTGGGGCGACAAATGTGACGACTATTTCGCAGCTTACGGCGCAGGCGCATGGGCGATCGCATATCTGACCAACAGATATGGCGAAGACTCTCTCCTTGAGGTCCTCTATCCAGTGATTGAAGAGAAAGGCTTCGAAGGTGCGTTCTTGCACACTTTCGAGATGACAGTCGAAGAGTTCTATGTTGAGTTCGAAAACTTCTTCGCACTACCTGAAACTGAACAGATGGCCATACTCCCTCAGTAGCGAGGGGTTTATAGTCGTTTAGCTTTCTCCAGCGACTCGTTTAACCCTGTCACGAAAAGCTTTGACCGAATTCGCAACCAAAAATCCGGCGATGAGTATTGTGGCAAGTTGAGAAAATAAGGCCCAGCCAGTGCTACCTCTGCCTATAAGCGAACCCAGACTTCCGATCACTGCTAATAGAGCGATGGCTGCCATTGCGTGCATGAGATGATGGCTGAGGTCTGGTTTCTTCGCAGCCAAAATCCCCAATATGAGAAGCAACGCACCGACGAATGCCGGTATGAGGGAAGTCACACTCCCAGAGTCGGAGACGATGGTTACAACAACACCAAGTGCAATTAATAGTCCGCCGCAAATTGAGGTTTGATTAGCCATTCTTAATCCTGTCGGTCGAGTTGACTCACAACCGACGGTAATACTGTTCAATCAACAACTAAAATTACACAAGCAGTAATTGATGAACTTGATATGGGCGGATATGTTATTGTAAACAAGGTGGTACTTAACGAAGGACCCCATTACAGATCTTTCGTTCTAATAAAATTCGATCGCTCTGATTGGTTTCCGCCAGAACGTCTTGTAGAAGTCAACAAGGACGATATCGATGATAAAATTGCTCAAAGCGATATTATTGAGTAAGTTTACCACCACAATATGTGTGTGCCTGTTTTCACTGT
>CAJWBN010000042.1 GCA_913020735.1 uncultured Acidimicrobiaceae bacterium | reverse complement strand
CCACTGCCTTCTTCTTCGCAGGAGCCTTCTTCTTGGCCACTGCCTTCTTCTTCGCTACTGCCTTCTTCTTCGCCATAACTCACCTGCCGAATACTCGGGTTCGAAAAGGTGTCGCATCATATCCCCGAAGCGACGCTTAGCCGCGGACTATCTCAAGAACCTTTAAATAATAGGCAAACAAGTTCCAGCCGGTAACTTGAATGACTGCATGTCTTACTTGGAACGAAAATGAGCACTTCAGACTCCACTCCTTATCCGCGAGTGCCCAACAGAGCCGACTTCCCTGCAATTGAACGCTCTGTCCTAGATCGCTGGGCCAAAAACGACACCTTCCAAGATTCCGTTGATAGTCGTCCCGAAGATAATGAATACGTCTTCTACGACGGCCCTCCCTTCGCTAACGGCCTCCCCCACCATGGACACCTTCTAACGGGATATGTGAAAGACGTAGTCCCGCGATACCAAACAATGCTTGGCAAGCGCGTCGATCGGAGGTTCGGTTGGGATTGCCACGGGCTGCCTGCCGAAATGGAAACGGAACAAGAGTTAGGCGTCAGCGGTCGCGTTGCCATTACAGAACACGGAATCGAACGTTTTAACGCGAGTTGTAGAGAATCTGTCCTCAAGTACACCTCCGAGTGGCAAGAGACAGTGACCCGTCAGGCCCGCTGGGTGGATTTCGAGAACGACTACAAAACCATGGACCTCAGTTACATGGAATCGGTGATGTGGGCCTTTAAAGAGCTCTGGGATCAAGATCTTATTTATGAGGCTTTTCGCGTCATGCCTTATTCCTGGGGCGCCGAAACTCCATTATCTAACTTTGAAATTCGCCTTGATGACGCCACACGCCCACGACAAGACCCTGCAATCACCGTTTGGTTTGAACTTGACAGCGACGGCATCAGCAATGCCGAACCCAGTGAACCAATACGGTTACTAGCCTGGACCACGACCCCTTGGACTCTGCCGTCGAACCTGGCTGTAGCAGTTGGCCCGGATATCGAATATGCGCTTATCAAAACAAAAGAGGCCCAATGGATCATAAGTTCAGACTGCCTTGAAAAATACGCTGACGACATCGGTGAGTTCGAGTTGCTCGCAGGAGTGAAGGGCTCAGAACTCGTCGGGCGAAACTACAAACCGTTATTTAACTTTTTTGCCGAAAGGGACGATGCTTTTCGTGTACTTTCCGCTGATTTCGTAGATACAAGCGAAGGCACTGGGATCGTTCACATGGCACCGGGTTTCGGTGAAGATGATCAGGTTACCTGCGAAGCAAATGGCATCGAAATCGGCCAAGTCGTCCCAGTCGACGATCAAGGAAATTTCACAGATGCAGTAGAGCTGTGGGCGGGCGACAACGTTTTCGAAGCGAATCCACAAATCATTCAGCACCTTAAGGGATTAGGCAGAGTCTTAAAGCACGAAACCTACGAACACAACTATCCCCATTGCTGGAGAACAGATACACCAATTATCTACAAGGCGATTTCCTCTTGGTACGTCGAAGTGACCAAAATTCGATCTCGGCTTCAAGAAATCAACGAAGAAATCAACTGGGTTCCCTCCCACGTCAAAGACGGCCGATTCGGTCAATGGCTAGCAGGTGCAAGGGACTGGTCGATCAGCCGGAACCGCTTTTGGGGTTCGCCCATACCAATTTGGGTCAGCGATGACCCTAACTACCCCAGGACAGATGTCTACGGGAGCCTTGACGACCTAGAGGCAGATTTTGGTGTTCGCCCCACAGACCTTCACCGACCCTTTATTGATGACTTAACTCGACCTAACCCAGATGACCCTACGGGCAAAAGCATGATGCGTAGGGTGCCAGAGGTCCTCGACTGCTGGTTCGAATCGGGATCAATGCCGTTCGCCCAAGTCCACTACCCGTTCGAAAATAAAGAGTGGTTCGAAGAACACTTCCCCGCTGATTTCATCGTGGAATACATCAACCAAACCCGCGGCTGGTTTTACACATTGCACGTACTAGCCGGAGCCCTGTTCGATCGGCCTGCTTTCCAAAACGTTATTTGTCATGGGATCTTGCTAGCCGAGGACGGCAACAAGCTCTCAAAAAGGCTCCGCAACTACACCGAGCCGACAGAGATCTTTGATGCTCAAGGCTCCGACGCTCTCCGCTGGTACCTCATGTCAACGAACATCGTAAGAGGCGGAGACACCCGCATCTCGGACTCCGGTATCGACGATGTCACCCGTCAAGTATTAATCCCCATATGGAACGCCTACTCTTTTTTTACGCTTTACGCCAACGTCGACGGTCACAAAGCGGTCAAACGAACTAACTCTCCGCACCTCCTAGATCGCTATCTCTTAGCTAAGACACGTTCACTTGTCGAACAAACAACCAACGCTCTTGATGCCTATGACCTTCCTGGAGCAGCATCTGAAATCCAAGCATTCATAGATGCTTTAAACAACTGGTATATCCGAAGATCGCGCGACCGCTTTTGGGGTCCAGAAGGCGGCGGTGAGGGAGACCCAGACGCATACGACACCCTTTATACGGTGCTCACGACTTTTACACGAGTAGCGGCACCTTTCTTGCCGATGATCATGGAAGAAATTTATGGCGGCCTAACTGGCGGGGATAGCGTCCATCTCCAGAGTTGGCCAGACCTCGACGAACTGCCCGAAAACCCTGACCTCGTTTCGAGAATGGACCAGATACGGGAAGCTGCTTCAATGGCGCTCAGACTGCGAGAAGACGCTGGCCTACGGGTACGTCTACCGCTCTCATCGGCGACAATTGCCGGCAAAGAATCTTCCAAGTTGACTGAAGTCGTGCAGCTACTCGCGGAAGAGATCAACGTCCACGAAATTATCCTCACTGAAGACATAGGTGACTTAGCTAACCTCAGCCTCCGGCCGAACGGCAATCTCCTTGGTCCCCGTCTCGGTGGGGATGTGCAAAAGGTTTTTGCGGCTGCGAAGCAGGGAGATTGGACGCTTCTGCCCGACGATCAAATAGCGATTGCTGGACACACTCTCAGCCCTGAAGAGTATGAACTTGCCCTAGAACCCAGCGACACGGTGACGACGGCCTCATTGCGTTCTAACGAGTCGGTAGTAGTTCTCGACATGGAGTTAACTCCAGCGCTTGAGGCTGAGGGCGCTGCCAGAGACTTAATCAGAACTATTCAACAGGCGCGAAAAGATGCAGACCTAGAGGTAACTGATCGGATCGAAGTGCAAATCAATTGGTCCCCAACCGACTTGGAAGGCGTCAAAGCCCACGAGGAGGTCATTATGGCAGCTGTTCTTGCGAAACGAATTTCATGGCTTCCAGGGGAACCTCAGCCAGTCGTAAAGCTAATCACCAACTAGCTCACTAGCGATTGCCCTCTAAGGACTCTCTGCTTTGCAATGCAGAGAAAAATGGATCGTCAATATCTTCACCGGAGCCAACTTCGCGAGCTGGTCGGTGCTCCACCATCTGCTCAACTGGAGCCGGGCTGGACTCGTTAATAACTGCTACCCCTTCGATAGAGCTCGTGGCAGGGTGTTGATCGGGGGGGCCGTCTGGGCGTCCACTGAGATCTCTAGCTATTTCTCCTAAAGCTCTTCGGCGCGTTTCAATTAATTCGGCTAGTTGGTCGGCGTCGTTGCGTCGGGCGCTTATGCGGGCATCTAGTTCCAACAGCTCGGACTCCAGGTCGGCTTTTCGAGCGATGGCTTCAGCTGCACCTAGTTCTGAGGATGAAGCCACAAGCACATCTGCTAACAGGTCGCCGATTTGCTCGCGAGCAGCGGTCACCGCGTCTTCTACAACATCATCTGCTGTTTGCTGTGCCAAAGCAATCAGTTGACCAATCCGGTCGATTTCAATCGTAGTGGACCCAATGGCAAGGGCTTCTTGGCTTTGAGGGTCCTCTTCCAAAGAAGACGGCTCCTCTGGCTCGACTTTTGGAGCAGTTGAAAGCGCTTCCTTGATGCTCTCAACCGGATTTGGTCGTCCATCATGTACTTGGATATCGCCTTCTACTCCGCCAGCGGCCATCCGCGATTCAGCATCAATAAGACGATCGGCCACATCGTCGAGACGTGTCTGCATCTCACTTAGGCCCGCCGCAACTCGCTCAAGAAAATCGTCGACCGCATCTGGGTCATATCCTCTAAAACGTTCCGGGAAATGCTGCGTTTCAAGCAGCTTTGGGGTCAACTCCATGAGATGACACTAACAACAAGGCGTCAACAGCGAAACTAGAACGAATGGAGTATCGCTTACCCACAACCAAGAATTGCTCCAGCAAGCACCCACTGAACAAGAATCAGAACGATAATTGGTGAAAGGTCAAGCCCAAAACCTCCGAGTCGCAACGGTGGCAAAGCCCGACGTAAGGGTCCCATCAATGGTTCGGTAACACGCACCAAAAAGGTGCGCACAATAGCCACAGGACTGTCGTGCGCTATGGGAATCCAACTAAATATGATCCGGCCAAAGATAGCCAGCACATAGATGTCGCAAAGAGTGCAAAGAACCTGAGTCATTTCGAGCCCTTGATTAGTAGTGCAAACCACGCTCTTGGAGGCGCTGACGCTCCTCCTCTGCAAGGTTCACGTGTGACGGAGCAAGGAGATAGACCTGATCAGCCACTTTCTCCATTTTCCCTCCGAGGGCGTAGCAAAGCCCGCTCACGAAGTCGATGATTCTCCTAGCAAGATCTCTGTTAGCTGTCTGCAGGTTGACGATCACCGGTTGATCAGCTTTGAATCGATCAGCTAGCTGCTGAGCATCATTAAAGGTGCGTGGCGCCACGACATGAGGCTTGGCACTGGTTATTGGAATAGTTCTTACTGAACCGCTCGGAGCCGATCCGTGGTCTGCGGCTAATGAACCGTCGCTCTGGATGGGCATAGCTGGTGAGTTCGTAGGGCTAGTCACTACCGATACCTGTTCCCCGTGACTCGGAACAGTGCCTGATGACTCGCCTTGTTGTTGGAGCCCGTCTAATTCGTCATATTGCTCGTCGGGGCCTAACCCCAGATAAAGCATCGCTTGTCGCCACATCGAAGCCATCCGCCTCCTCCTAAGTGCTGAGGGTACCGCGCTCTTAGCGCGCAGGTCGGTCACCAAACAAAGCAGTTCCGATTCTTACCATCGTGCTCCCACATTCGATTGCAATCTCTAGATCGTTACTCATACCTATCGACCTCTCTTTCAGCCCCCACTCATCAGCCGCCGACACAATTTCTTTGTACCCAGCGCGAATTATTTCATCCTCACCTTGAGGCCCAATCGCCATCAAACCAGTCACATCCAGTCCGGCAGCATTGGCCATAGCCAGAAGTTCACTCGCCTCAGCAAGTTGACACCCTCCCTGGGCCTCGCTTTGGGCCAGCTTTATCTGGAGCATTACCGATGAACCCGGGCATCGTTTACTTAGCTCTTGAATCAGCGATGGACGGTCAACCGTTTGCCAGACTTTTACAATTGGCGCCACCTTACGAACCTTGTTCGTTTGCATTCTTCCAATGAAATGAACATCGACAGATTCGCGTTCCTCCGGATCCATCTGACTCCATTTCGTGCTTAGCTCCTGCGCGTAGCTTTCACCGATGTTCTGAAACCCACATTGGGCGGCCACCTTTATCGCCCAAGGGCCGAAGCCTTTGGTGACAGCCAGAATTTCGACTCGGTCCCCACCCAACACTGAAACGCGCTCGCGCAATCTGCCCGCTCTGTCAATCGCTTCTTCGTGGCTGATTTCTGTGCCGCCTTCCATCAGACGAGCCTAATTTCCCCTACTAGCGCGAACCGCTCTTCATCACGGCTCGACCTGTAGGACCAATATCGGGGATCTTGAGCCGAACAACGATTAACCACGTAATCGACAGTCACCGAATCTCTTTCAAGCGTCACTTCGACCGCTGCGCGAAGATCCAAGGCCGGGGATCCGTCTTTGGTGCGACCAGCCACTCTTTCGCCTAGAGATTCAACCAGTTGAGCAAGGTCTTCGGTCCCGAACTCATATTCCTCTACCGATATGTGCGGACCAACAATGGCCCTAGGTTCACGGCAACCAGCCTGAGCTAACCGTTCCACAACATTAGTAACGACACCATCACGGATACCCCGCCAACCAGCATGCACGACTGCAAGCACGGGACCAGTGGTAGACAAACCATATATAGCTATAGGCACACAATCTGCAATACGAATACCTATAGAAACTTCTGGCTCTTCTGTTATGAGAGCATCACATTCGAATTTCTCTTCGCTCGCCCATTCGCTGACGAAGGCAGCATCGGCGCCATGAATTTGATGTGGGAAAATCGGCCCACGGCCGGCTCCAAGCAGAAATGAAGGACTGCGAGCATCGCCGTCAGTGCGGTCTGAGAAGGAGATCAGCAGCTGATGATCTTTTCCGACGCGCCGATGAAACGTCAACATGACTTAGCTACTAGGTCGTAAATGAGAGCGCTTGGTCATTGCAAAAATGAAGGAACATCGAACTCATCATCATCATCATCGCCGACCGGGTCTATTCGTAGTTCGTCACTGTCATCAGCATCAAAAATGTCTGCCATTTCCCCGATTGGGGTCGAAGTAGATGAGCGAGTCGAACCCACTGTTCCTTCATCCCAACGGTCGAATCCAGCAGCAATAACAGTGATTCGTATTTCCTCCTCCATTGACTCATCGATGACGGTGCCGAAAATAATATTTGCGTCAGGGTGAGCAACGTCATGTATGACGTCGGCAGCATCTCGCACCTCATGCAAGCCAAGAGCACTTGATGCCGTCACGTTAAGCAAAATACCGCGCGCTCCTTCGATCGAAGCCTCCAATAAGGGGCTCGAAACGGCTTGCCGCGCAGCATTCTCTGCCCGGTTTTCACCGTGCGCCCTGCCAATTCCCATGAGCGCCGATCCCGCGTTCGACATAATCATTTTGACGTCAGCAAAGTCAGTGTTAATCAGTCCTGGTGTCGTAATTAGCGTGGTAATGCCTTGAACGCCTTCTTGGAGCACATCGTCAGCCATTCGAAAAGCGTCAACCATTGTCGTGTTTTCGTTCGTAACGCTTAGCAACCGATCATTGGGGACAACTATTTGCGTATCGACTTTCTCTCTCAGTTCCTGAATTCCCGCATCCGCTTGGACAGCACGGCGGCGACCCTCAAACATAAACGGCCGAGTAACCACCCCAATTGTTAGAGCACCACACTCTCTAGCCACTTCCGCTATAACCGGAGCCGCACCTGTTCCGGTCCCTCCGCCTTCACCAGCAGTGATAAAGACCATGTCCGCGCCCTCGAGGTTCTGTTGAATCTCATCGCTGTGTTCTACCGCTGCTTGTCGTCCAACGTCGGGGTCGCTTCCAGCTCCCAACCCTCTGGTTAATTCTCGCCCAATATCGAGCTTTATATCGGCGTCGCTCATGAGAAGAGCTTGCGCATCTGTGTTCACCGCAATGAACTCAACGCCCGTCAAACCTGCTTCGATCATGCGATTAACGGCATTACAACCACCACCGCCGACGCCTACGACTTTAATTACGGCCTGATAATTCTGCGGACTGGCCATTGCGCCTCCCGGTAACTCGCCAAACTTACCAATTAACAATCCAACCCTGAAGGTAGCGCAAGTTTGCCTTCATTAAGGTCCGCCCTACTCGCTGGTAGTTGATTTTTCAGGGCTTTCTAGCCATTGCGGACCACTGGAACCTCCGGAACGGCAACATCTATTCTGTTGACTGTTCGGTTTTCTTCTTCCAGGTGTTCAATTACCGCCGATAAGGCGATGATCTTGGCCGCGAGACGTTCATCATCACCAAAGATCACCTCCTGGCTACTTCCCAGGGTGCCTACGATGTCCCCATCCGCTTCTCTCCGGATACTCGAGAAATTCCTGGACAGCTCCGAAGGCATTGCATTCAGTAGCGCCAACAGAGCCGCGCTGTCTCTCGCAAGGTAACTTCCAGGAACTCCAGCCGCACGTACACCACTAATGCGCGGCAGTTCGGGCGGTGAGGTTAAGCCTCGGGTCAGCACAGCGCCATCCGTAGATACCAAAGCCCACTGCTGAGGTTCAGTCATAACAAGCGCTATCGCCACGTGCTCCGAAACTTCAACTTCTACAAGACCTCGCCAAGAACGAGCTATCTCAGCGCTCTTAATCCAAGGAATTCGTTCCAGCTCATCGCTAGTTCTATCTCCATCAACCGAAAGCAATGGGTCTCCAGCTTGAAAGCTGAGCTGACGTTGGACCTCTTCAAGAGTGACGTGATGCAAGCCATAAACCTTGACTTCTTCGACGTCGAGGAGGGCTGAACGGCCCAACAGTAGATAAACAGTCGTCACGGCCACGAAAAGGCCGGCGATCCAGATGGAAATCTTTCCTGCTCGCACCAGGTGCCACGGTGCCTCTCTCTTAGAGAACAACGCTAAGCCTCAAATCCCACCCGCTGAATTTCGGTGCGGAGTTCAAGACCAGTTTCAGAATGTACCCGCCGAGCTACAGCCCTGATTACAGCATCGACGTCAGAGGCCGATCCGCCGGCATCAGCTTGAACAAAGTTCGCATGTTTAGAAGAAACCTGAGCTGAGCCGATGCGGAAACCTTTGAGACCAAGTCGGTCAAGGAGCTCCCCAGACGTCTCGCCATCAGGGTTAACAAACACCGACCCTGCATTCTGTCCGCCAGGTTGATTCTCACGCCTCCAATGAACAATGTCGCTTAACATTTCAGCGCTGCGCCCAGATCTGTCATACCCAAGCTGGAGAGTGACGCCCAGAACAATGTGCTCGACGGTTACAGAGCTTCGTCTATAACCAAAGGCCATCTCGTCTTTGGTCTTGGTCTCACTAACAGCGCTTTCTAAATCGAAGAGATCGACCTTCACAATTGAGGACTCCATATCGCTTCCGTGTCCCCCAGCGTTCATCCGGACCGCACCTCCGATGGAGCCAGGAACTCCAACTGCCCACTCAAAACCACTCAAATTTGCTGATACGCAACGGCGCGCCAACGAAGGTAACGCCACACTGCTTCCAGCCTCGACGGTCGCTGTTTCCTGATGAATCTTGCTGGCATCAAATTGCTTTCCTAGGACAACCGTTATCCCACGAAAACCGCTATCTGCCACCAGCAAGTTTGAGCCCTTTCCAATAACCAAAACCGGCACGCCGGTCTGATTCCGGGCTTTAGCGACTTTCAGCAGATCCTCTTCTCTGTGCACCTCGACAAACAGTGCTGAGCTACCTCCTACTCTGTAAGTAGTTAGGCGACCAAGGTTCACATCTTTTCGTGCCAGAGGTCCCAACAGCCGAAGCGCTTCATCTAAGGCAGGTTCGCCGAAACCGTCAACGCTCATAATTCCTGAGCTTTGCGTCGAGTCTGCACCTCGTCTGCAACAGAAGTTAGATCTCCAGCGCCCATTGTCAGACACAAATCTCCAGGTCGGAGGTTCGAATCCAAATAATCAGCCACTTGATCTCTTCCAGGAAGATAAGTGACTGAGGAACTCGGATGGGCATCAAGAATCGCGCGGACAAGTAAATCGCCAGTGATACCGGGTCGAGGTACTTCACCAGCCCCATAAATACCAGTCACGACTATATGGTCGGCATCAATAAAGGAGTCCCCGAAATCCTGCCATAAATCAGCAGTCCGGCTATACCGATGAGGCTGAAATACTGCAACTACTCGCTGCCAATTACCAGCGTGAGCTGCAGCGAGCACCGATGAAACTTCGCTCGGGAGATGGGCATAATCATCTACAAAAACAACACCATCTTGTTCCCCGCGAAATTCAAATCTCCGCGCTACACCAGCAAACCTCCCCAGCGCCCCTAACACCAAGTCCGCAGAAGCGCCTAGTTCTAAGGCAGTTACAAATGCCGCGGTCGCGTTCAGCACGTTATGAACCCCCGGCACAGGTAAGTCACATTCACCAATTATCTGACCTTCATTCAGAATCCCAAACGTCGATGAGTAGCGATGATTCTCTACATCAACAATCTGATAGTCAGCGTGCTTCGATCTGCCATAGGTGATGCATTCTCCAACGGTGGAGGAGATCTTTGCTGCTCCTGGATCATCAACACAGACCACTCGAGGACCATTCGCCGTAGCAAGGAATCTTTCGAACGATTCGACTAAAGCTTCATAAGAGCCGAAGAAATCGAGATGGTCTGCCTCGACATTTGTAACTACTGCAGCTTCAGCATTAAGCCTCAAAAATGTTCCGTCAGACTCGTCGGCCTCTACGACAAACAACTTGCCATCATCTTTCCAAACTGCTCCGGACCCGATGTCATTCAGATCTCCCCCGACGATGAAAGAGGGGTTAAGGCCTGCAGCTGTTAGTGCCAATGCCAACATCGACGAGGTAGTTGTTTTCCCATGTGTGCCAGACACCGCAACCGTAAGCTTCTGCTCGCAAATAGCAGATAGGACGTCAGCGCGACTCCACACTTCTCGCCCTAACTCTCTGGCAGCCAGAATCTCTTCATTGCTGTCAGGAACTGCGGTAGAGCGACAAACAATCTGCGCATCACCAATGTTCGTCGCTCTGTGCCCAATATCGATTTTCGCCCCTAAAGAACGTAAACGATTGACACCAACCGATTCACGGAGGTCGCTTCCACTCACTTGGTGTCCCATCGACAACAAGACAGCCGCGATTGCGTTCATTCCTGCCCCGCCGGCCCCTACGACATGAACGGGAACGTTGTTAGGCAAGGAGGTCCGAGTTGGATCCGACGACTTCAAGGTGTCTCGTCTCTTCGGTAATCGGTGGGCAGAACTGCTGAGCAATGATTTACCACAAGATCGGCGACTCTTTGAGTCGCATCTCGCGGCCCGATACTTCGTGTTCGACGTCTGATGTCAGGATCAGCTTCAGTCTGGAGTGCACCTATCACGGTCCTAATTTCCGCACTCAGACGGTCTCCGTCGAATTCCTCATCGTTTACTACCGTCGCTAAGCCAGCCTTCATAAGCCATTCCGCGTTTAAACGTTGGTGATCATTCGGAGCCTGGGGAAGGGGAATGAAGATGGCTGGCACTCCCAACAAAGAAATTTCGGCAACCGTTGATCCACCTGGTCGACACACAATTAAATCGGCGGCCGCCATGGCTTTCGGCAACTCTTCGTCATAAGCAACGGCCCTTATGTTCCCAGGCAAATCGCCGGGCAACATATTCCAATCTCTCTCTCCAACAACATGGTAAATAAATGGTAAATCAGCGTTGCGTGCAGCCTGCCAAACGGCTTTGTTGATACGCCGAGAACCTAAAGAGCCTCCAAAAACTACGACCACCGGTTCGTCCATGGGCCACTGAAGGTCCCTCCTACTTGCTCGACCTAATCGGTCAGCCACCAGAACTGATTCTCGAACTGGGTTGCCTGTAACAACCTCATTTCTTAAACCAGTTCCAATATGTGGAACCGCTGCAGCTTTTGCATATTTGGTCAATAGTCGGTTGACACCAGACGCTACTGAATTCTGTTCTGCTAGTACCAATGGAACTCTGAACAGCACAGCTCCGACCGAAGCCGGCAGTGCGGCATAACCGCCGAGGGACAAAACAACGCCCGGACGGCAACGCCCAACAACGGCTACCCCTCGAACAATCCCCCAAATGATTCTTATGAGGTTCCAGAAATTAGATATAGATACGCGTCGACCATTTAGACCGCGCCCTGAAAGTGCCTTAAGCCGATAACCAGCTGCCGGGACCATCGTTACTTCAACACCACGCGCACTGCCAACAAACCCAATCTCGCGTTTTTGGTAGCCACGATTTACAAGTTCATCGGCCACCGCTAGCCCTGGCAACAGATGTCCCGCTGTTCCACCTCCTGAGATAAGAACTCCTCCTCGCGCGCACAAGGGCCCAGAGGAGTCGGAGGCCTTCATCGTGATTGACGCGCGACGTTGAGTAACAACCCAGCAGCTAGCGAGTTGATAATTAACGACGTGCCGCCGTAGGAGACAAACGGCAGCGTGACCCCGGTGATGGGCAAAAGCTTTAACACCCCAGACAAATTGACGAGAACCTGCACCAAGAACCAAAGCGATATACCCGCCGCAAGTAAGGCTCCAAAAACGTCGGGAGCCACTTGCGCTGTTCGGAATCCAGTGAAAATAATCGTTCCAAGCAAAACCAACACCGCCATAGCACCGACAAACCCCAGCTGTTCGCCTACAACCGCAAAGACGAAATCAGTATGGGCCTCTGGAACCCAGCCCCACTGAGCTTGACCAGCCCCGAGCCCTGTACCCCTGACTCCCCCATTTGCCAAACTGACTAACCCCTGAGTCACCTGCCAGCCTGCACCTTCAACATTCTCCGTAGAAAAAAAGAGACCGATAATTCTGTCGCGTCGATACGGCGCGGCAAGAACAGCGAACAAACCAACAGCCAAACCAGGGGTCACCAATAGGCAAAGGTGTTTCGATGGCACACCCGCCGCCCACATCATGCCCAGGACAATGAATCCGATCATCGCCGCTGTGCCCCAATCTGGCTGGAACAGAATCAACCCGCAGACCACAGCGACACAAATACCAATTGGCGCAGTAACGCTGTCAAGCCGATCAAGGAAGTAGCGTCGCTGGTCCAAAAAAGAAGCTACGGCAACCACTAGAGCAAATTTGGTCAATTCCGAAGGCTGGAAGCTCAGAATCCCCAAGTCAAGAGAGCGCGCACTGCCATTGACCGTCCGTCCAGCCAAGAGGACCAGGACTAGAGAAAATACTGCGGCTAGAAGAAGGGACGGGGCTAGACGCCTCCAACGGCGATAGTCCCATCCCACTGACAGCAACAAGGCGACAACAGCAATCGTCACATTCACGGCGTGCTTGCTAAATAATGAGAAGGCGTCACCTTGACGCATGACCGCAGTCCAAGTTGACGCTGACAGGACCATTACAACACCCGTCAACATGAGTAGAAGAACTGATGCCAACATTGCCAAGTAACGCATGGGTGGGCTATCGGGCTTTCGTCTATCTGTCCTGGGCGAAGGGGCAGAGTTAAAGACAGCGCTCATGACAATTCCTGCTCGGTTCGGAGTTCGTGCACAGCTTTCTTGAAGTCGTTCCCGCGTTCGACGTAATTCGAGTACCAATCGAACGAAGCGCACGCCGGAGAAAGAACAACGTCGGCGAAGGAGGCACTCGCAAGCTGAGTAGCAGCTCTTATGGCATCTCTCATCGAATCAGCTGAGACAGTGGGAACTACTCCATCAAACAGTTCAACCAACAACGAACTGGATTCGCCAATTGCCACTATCCCCACAAGCGCCGGGGCGATCTCTATTAGGTCCGAGAGGTCGAGACCCTTATTGCGACCTCCGACGATTAACACTGCTTTGTCAAAGCCGTTAAGAGCAGCGATAGTCGCGTGAGGAGTTGTGGCTTTACTGTCATTGAAGAACCGAATCCCGCCAACCTCCGCAACAGGTTCCATGCGATGCTCAAGCCCTTCGAAACCCGAGAGGACCTCCGCAATCAAGTGAGGTGAAATGTCCATCGTCAGGGCTAACGCAGTCGCGGCGCAAGCATTGAGTTGGTTATGTGGCCGCGCCAAAGGCATGTCTGAGATTGCGATAACCCGTTCACCATGGGCTACCAGGTGAGACTTTGTGCAGTGAACGTCTCCTATGTTTAAACCGAAAGTAATTAATTGCGCGTCGACTCCGGCGACCCAAGGCTCAATCGCTTCATCAGTGTGGGGTGCGATCGCAAAATCATCTTCTTGTTGATTCGCCCAGATCTTTGACTTAGATAAGGCATAGGCATCGAGACTTCCATGCCAGTCAAGATGGTCCGGTGCAAGATTGAGCCAAGCAGCTGAAGTCGGACGGAAAAGCTGCGTCCTTTGTAAAGCGAATGAAGAGGCCTCAACCACAAACAGCTCATACATCGCCGGGTCATCGATCGCTGAAATGAACGGAACTTCGGTATTTCCAACGGCAGCTGCTCTGACCTCCGAACGATTCAGCATGTGAGTCGTCAGCTCTGTCACAGTTGTCTTGCCGTTGGTTCCGGTAATCGCTACGAGGGGGCGATCATCGAAATAGACACCTAGATCCAGTTCGCTCAGGAGGGGAATACCTGCCTGGTCGGCAAGCAGGTTGAGTTGATGATGAGGCGGCATTCCGGGGCTGGGGATAACGCTACTCGCCTCCCTCAGTTCATCTTTGATCTGCTCATCTGATGTTGAATCCAGTACTTCAACGTCTAGCTGTTCGGCTACCTCAGTGACAGAACCAGGCTTGTCGTCAAAGACGACAACTTCATGACCTCGAGAAGTTAAAGCGGCAACTGTCGCTTGACCTGTCACTCCGAGGCCTCCAACCACTACTTTGCTTAGGTCGATGGCAGTCAAGAGAGCCCACCGATAATTATTGGGACGCTCATGCCGGATATATCCAATCCGATGAAGTCGGCATAAAAGGCACCTAAGGCAAAAGCGACACATATGCCGTTTATGATCCACATGCGAATCAAAACTGTCGTTTCCGGCCAACCAGCTAACTCGAAATGGTGGTGAATTGGAGCCATCCGGAAAACTCGCCTACCGAACAAACGGTAGCTCGCAACCTGCACAATTACCGAGACGGTTTCTAATACGTACAGAGCCCCGATGACAGGTAACAGCAGATGGGTTTCCAATAGCAAAGCGAGACCCGCGAAGGCGGTGCCTATAGCTAAGGAACCAGTGTCTCCCATGAAAATTCTGGCAGGCGGCGCATTCCACCAAAGGAATCCAATGCAGGCTCCCGTCATGGCCGCCGCGACAATCGCTAGATCGAGAGCATGGTTTACGTCATAACCTTCGGGGTGCCTGAAAATCCAATACCCAATAATGACGAAGGCTGAGAACCCTATCGCCGAAGAACCCCCCGCTAGGCCATCTAATCCATCGGTGAGGTTAACTGCATTGGCTGTAGCGATAACGAGGATTGACGCCCACGCAACCCACATAAGTTTGCTGAGAGTTATGCCTGGAAAGTCTGCCCGGGTAATCGCTATGACAGGGCTGGTTTGAGCCCAGTACACGGCGAGGATGGAGAACCCGATAGCCACAGTTAGCAAGCCGATAATCTTGGCTGATTTATTCAGACCTAAATTCCGCTCTCTGCTGACTTTTATCCAGTCATCAATTAGCCCGACGCAGCTCGCAGCCACTATCGCAAACAACAGGACTAGGCCAGACCGAGTGAAGATCGTTTCAGATCGGAGGTGACTCACGAAGTAACCGCCTACGGCCCCAAGCACTATGGCGACCCCACCCATTGTTGGAGTACCAGCCTTTGTGAGGTGGCCCTGCGGCCCGTCTAAGCGAATTGGCTGGCCGACGCCTCGACTCTTTAGCCAAGGGACCAAAACTTGAGTGCCTATAAGGCTGACACCCATAGAAACACCGGCTGCTATCAAGAGGGCAATCATTAGAGCGAAGTCCTCACCCTCTCCAGCAAGGCTTCTTTAGCTACCTTGACGTCGTCAAATGGTCGTTGCTCATTCCCGATTTCCTGATAGGTCTCGTGGCCTTTGCCAGCAATCAAAATGGAATCACCGCTTTGAGCACGGTTAACCGCAAAATGAATCGCATCAGCCCGGTCGAGAAGCACCTTGGACTTGGCGGTCTCTATTTTGATGCCGCTAACAATCTCTGCTGCGATCTCAGAAGGCTCCTCTGAGCGCGGGTTGTCTGAAGTCACAATTATTTCGTCAGCTAGTTCTGAAGCTATCTGACCCATCAACGGCCGCTTAGCTGAATCTCTATTTCCACCTGCTCCAAAAACTAGCCACACTCTGCCGGCCGAAAAACTTCGAACTGCATTCAAAGCCTGCGCTAATGCCTCAGGCTTATGGGAATAATCGACGATCACGGCTAGGTCGGAGCCTGGAACAGCTACTGGTTCCATCCTTCCCTTAACCGGTTTTACAGTTTCCAAGCCTCCGGCAACAACCTCATCGTCGATGCCAAAGCCCTTCAGGGTTTCACCCACAACAACGAGGTTGAACATATTAAACAAGCCAAGCAATGGAGTACGAATCTTGAGTCCTCGCCACTCGAAAGTGGAAGCCTCCACATCAAGTACAGGGTTCTCAACCATGTTTGGCTTAACGACAACTAATTCTTGATGCCCCAATTCCCGAATTTCGTTCGCAAGCCGCTCGCCCCACTCATCGACTACGCCTACAACCGCCACGCCATTGGTTTGTTCAAATAAACGCCGTTTAGCCAAAAAATAGGTCTCCATATCTTGGTGAAAGTCAAGATGTTCGGCACTGAGGTTGGTGAATATGCCCGCCGCAAATTCAGTTCCTTCTACACGCCCATATTCAAGGCCGTGCGAAGAAACTTCTACGCAGGCCCATTCATCGCCCCGCTTATGCATGTTTGAGAGCGCCTTCTGAAAATCGGGTGCCTCGGGAGTCGTGTGAGTTCCCTCTAAGGTTCCTAGGACTCCGGCCGGTAAGGCAGTTGCCTGAAGCGTTTCGGCCAGCGCATGCACCACTGTGGTCTTTC